>JBMLRS010000728.1:0-9663 GCA_049240905.1 Elsteraceae bacterium | reverse complement strand
AGTTGGTAGAGCAGCTGACTCTTAATCAGCGGGTCCAAGGTTCGAATCCTTGTGTGCCCACCATTCATCTGAAGAGATCAAAAGGGTCACGGTTCACGCCGTGACCTTTTTTGTTTTCCAGGCCGTATAACTTTTCTGGATTGACCTACCGGGCGCACCGCGCAAGCTGATGCCGGGGAGGTTGCTCGCCAATGACGGATGGAGAGGAGAAGAGGCGGCGGCAGGAGGCGCAGGTCGCGCTCGACCGCGACCGCTTCCGTGATTTCGCCGAAAGCGCCGCCGACTGGTACTGGGAGCAGGACGCGGACCTGCGGTTCGTCGCGATCACCGGCGTGGATCTTGAGCATCGTTTGACGCCTCTTCCGCTGCGCTTCATCGGATACACGCGGCGGGAGATGAACCCGCCCGGCGTGTCGGAGGAGCAATGGGCCGCGCATGAAGCCGACCTCGCCGCCCGCCGTCCTTTCCGTAACTTTCGCTACGAGCGGCTCGAGCCCAGCGGTCGGCGCCGATATCTTTCGGTGAGCGGCCTGCCGATCTTCGACGCGGAAGGCGTTTTCCTCGGCTATCGCGGCGTCGGACGCGACGAGACGGAGCTGCGCGAGGCGCTCGCCAAGCTTCAGGCGCAGACCGAGGATCTTCGCTTCGCCCGGCTCGACGCCGAGGCCGCAAGCCGCGCGAAGACCAGTTTTCTGGCGAATATGAGCCATGAATTCCGAACGCCGTTGAACGCGATCATGGGCTTCGCGGAGATCATCCGCGACCGGCGCTTTGGCGATCATGACATCGCTCGCTATGCGGACTACGCCGCCGACATCGTCGATTGCGGCGAGGCGCTGCTGCAGATGATCAATCAGATCCTGGATCTTTCGCGGATCGAGGCGCGCAGCTATGAGGTCAAGCCGGAGACGATAGACCTCAACGGCTTTCTCCAGGACTGCGTCCACTTGTTCTCCGTTCAGGCTGACCGTGGACAGGTCTGCCTGAATCACCAGATCGAGCCGGGCCTGACGCTGCGCACGGATCGGCGCGCGCTCAGCCACATCGTCACCAACCTGATCTCGAACGCGATCAAGTTCACCGAGCGTGGTGGCTTCGTGGAGTTGAAGGCTGAATCTCAGGCCGACGGCGAACTGTTCCTGCAGGTGCGCGACACAGGAGTCGGTATGTCGCCGGCGTTCCTGGAGCGCGCGCTGCGGCCGTTCGAACAGTTGGAGACGGGCCTCGACCGACGTCATGGCGGGACCGGATTGGGACTGTCGATCGCCAGCGCTTATGCTGAGATTCTTGGCGCCCGGCTGGAGGTGAGCAGCGAGGAGGGCGTCGGCACGCGCTGTTCCCTGAGATTTCCGTGTTGATCCGTCTAGGCCTTTCGCGGCTCCCCGCTGGGGCGAGCCTCACCCCCTGCATGGCGTCGCTTCAGCGGTCATGAACGAAGAGAACTCGCCTTTCCCGCCTGGTTTGCGCGCGCTGGTGGTCGACGACGTCGCAAGCGTCCGCATGATGCTGGGCAAGAAGCTCGAGCGGATCGGCCTCGCCTGCGCGCTGGCCGAGAACGGCGAAGCCGCGTTGGCGCGGCTGGAGGCTGGCAAGTTCGACGTGATGATCACGGACTGCAACATGCCGGTTCTCAACGGGTTCGATCTGACCCGCCGCGTGCGAGCGCTGGAGGCGGCGCGCGGGGATGGGGTCCGTCTGCCCATCATCGCGCTCTCTTCGGACGATCAGGCGGAGGAGATCGCCGCCTGCCATGAGGCGGGCATGGACGGCTTCCTGTCCAAAACCGCCGACCGCGCCGGACTGACGGCGATGCTGGCGCGGTGGCTGCCAACTGGCGCGCCTGTCGCAGGGGTCGGACCGGCCGCCGCGCTTGATCTCCCGCACGACGCGCCGCCTGTTCTGGATCTGTCGGCCTATCTTGAGCTGTTCGGCTCTGTCACGGCGCCGCTGCGGGAGGCTTTGACGGACTTCTTGGCGGAAGCGCCGACGATGATCGCCGAGGTCGAGCAAGCGCAGGGAGCGGCGAAGGCCGACGCCGCGCACGCGTTGGCCGGGGCCGCCCTGACCGCCGGGATGATGCGGTTTGGCGCTTTGGCTCGGGAAATCGAGCAAGCGGCGAAGGAGGGCGCGGACCCGCGTGAACTCGAGCGGCGCCTTGGCGTCGCCCTCGCCGAAGCGTCGCGCGCGGTCGCGGCGCTTTAGCGTGGCTTCATCTTCGCCGGATCAGCCCTCGATCCGAGCGAAGGGTGAGATCACCCCGACGTCCACCAGGTCGCTCAGCCTGTCGCGCATGGGCGCCGTGATCGTCATCCCGGCCGAAACAAGGACCGAGCCGAGGGTCGAGCGGATGTCCACCGCCAGCACCGCGCCCTCGGCCAACTCCTTCACCGCCTTCTCCACGCCGTGAGGCCGCTGATAGGGGGGCTTCGCCTCCTTATCGTCCGGGGCGTTCGGGTCGCGCACCTGAGGTGCGATCACCGAGGCGTAGGCGGCCGGCGGCTTGACGGGATGCGGCCGGGAGAGGACGCGATGCAGCCTCAGGTCCAGGTCGGCGGGCTTGAAGGGCTTCGGCATGAACGCGTTGGCGTCCAACTCCAGCGCGACGCGGACCACTTCGCTTTCGGTGACGCCGGTCAGAAAGATGAAGGGCAGGGCCTGCGGCGCGCCGGCGTTGCCGCACCGCACTTCGCGCAGCACTTCGAGCCCGTTCATGCCCGGCATGTTGATGTCGCAGATCACCACGTTGGGCTGGATCCGCCGGATCAGTTCAAGCCCTTCCTTGCCGTTCTTGGCCGCCTCCAGCCTGCCATAGCCGAGCGACTTGAGGGCGACCTTCATCAGCGCGATGATCGTTGATTGATCGTCGATCATGACCAGATCGATAGAAGACTTGTCCGCCATCGCGTCGCCTAAAGTTATGACAGTCTGACCATAGGATTAACAGCGACGTCGATTGGAATCCATGCGGGAGCCGACCGTTGAGGCGGTTTATCCGGTTGGGGCGTGGCGCTGGCGGGCGAACCGCCCCATATTCCAGGCGGCATGACACGTGGAGGTTACGATGGCGTTATTGGATCCATGGTCCTTTCCTGATCCCAAGACCGATTTGCCCGATGAGTCGGAGCGTGCGGTCGCGATCCTGGCGGGAGGCTGCTTCTGGTGCACGGAGGCGGTCTACGCGCAGCTCGACGGGGTCGTGGGCTTGCGGCCCGGCTATGCTGGCGACGACGCCTCAGTGGCGAACTACCGCACGGTGTGCAGCGGGCGCACCAAGCACGCCGAAGCGATCGAGATCACTTACGATCCGGCGCGGCTCAGCTACGGCAAGATCCTGAAGCTGTTTTTCTCGATCGCGCATGATCCGACCCAGAAGGATCGGCAGGGGGCGGACGTGGGTCGGCAATACCGCTCCGCGATCTTCTACGAAACGGAGGGGCAGCGCGCGGTCGCGGCGGCCTATATCGCGCAGATCGACGCCGCCGGGCTGTTTCCATCGGCGGTCGTCACGACCTTGGAGAAGCTGGAGGCGTTCTATCCGGCCGAGCCGGAGCATCATGACTACGCCCGGCGCAATCCTGGCAACCCCTATATCCGGGGCGTCTCGATGCCGAAAGTGAAGAAGATGCGGGAAGTTCATCCCGACTTGCTCAAGCGGCCCGCCGCCTGAGAGGAAGCGGGGCGAGGGCGCGCAAGCCCTCGCCCGCCGCTTGTCAGCCGTCTTTGTTGAAGACGCCGATGATCTCAGCCAGGGCGGCTTCCCACTTGTCGTTGGGAACCTGGCAAGTGCCGGCCGCCGCGTGGCCGCCGCCGCCGAACTTCAGCATCAGGGGGCCGATGTCGGTCTTGGCGGTGCGGTTGATGATCGACTTGCCGCAGGCCAGAACCGTGTTCTGCTTCTGCATGCCCCAGAGCACGTGAATCGACACGTTGGTCTGCGGGAACAGGGCGTAGATCATGAACCGATTGCCGGCGTAGATCGTGTCCTCGTCCTTCAGGTTCAGCACGACGACGTTGCCGTGGATCGTCGAGCAGCGCTTCAGCTGGTCGCGGAACTGGGCGTCGTGGCTGCGATAGAGGTCCAGCCGCTCCTTCACGTCCGGCAATTGCAGGATGGCTTCGATCGGCTTGTCGCGGCAATGATCGATCAGATCCATCATCAACTGGTAGTTCGACACGCGGAAATCGCGGAAGCGGCCCAGACCGGTTCGGGCGTCCATCAGGAAGTTCAACAGCGACCAGCCCTGCGGATCCAGGATGTCGCTTTCGCTGTATTGCGCGGAATCAGCCTTATCCACCGCTTCCATCAGGTCGTCGGGGATGGTCAGGAACCTCGCCTTGCCGCCGTAGTAGTTGTAGATCACGCGCGCCGCCGAGGGGGCGTCCGCCTCCATGATGTGGTTGGTCTGCGGCCCGACGCGTTGCGCTTCGCTGAGATGGTGATCGAACGCCAAGTGAGCCGACGCGACGTAAGGCAGGTTCGTCGTGATGTCTCGGCTGGTGATGGGCACCAGCCCATCCTGCATGTCCTTGGGGTGAACGAACTTGATTTCGTCGATCAGATCCAATTCTTTCAACAGCACCGCGCAGACGAGACCGTCAAAGTCGCTGCGCGTAACCAACCGATATTTCTCACTGGCCATGGATCTGCTTCCTCACTTCGTCATCAGACGGCTTTTGTCTCGCCACGAGCGTTCGCTCCCAATAAGTTGGTGCGGCGCGCGGCTAATTTCAGCCCGCGCTCATTTCTAGCCGCGTAAGCTCCGCTACGATAGCGTACTGTTATCGCAAATTGTGGATTTCGTCGAACGGTCAGTTGATGGAACGCCGAAGAACGATGACGAACAGCAAAACCCTGTACGAGATCGTTGAGGGCGGCAGATATGGCTCCGCCCGCGGTCAAGCCTTCGACGCCTTCATCGGCTTCGCCGTGCTGGTCGCGGTGTCGATCGCGGTGCTGTCGACCGAGGCGAAGTTCGCCAATTGGCTGCCGACCTTTGACCGAATCGAATGGGTGTGCGCGATCGTTTTCGCGGTTGAATATGGCGCTCGGGTTTGGGTCAGTCCGGACGACCGTCAGAACCGTTACAACGACGGTTGGCGGGGGCGCTTCCGCTATATGCTGACCCCAATGGCGATCATCGATCTGCTCGCGTTCGCGCCGATTTTCGCGGCGATGTTCATCACCATCGAGGCGGACGACTTCCTGTTGCTGCGCTTGATCCGGCTCTTCAAGCTGCTGCGCTATTTCTCCGCGTTCGAGACCCTGGCTGTGGTGCTGAGCAACGAGCGCAAGCCGATGCTCGCCTCCGGGATTCTTATGGTCATCCTGCTGATCGTGATGTCCACGCTGGGGTATATGGTCGAACGCCATGCGCAGCCTGACGCCTTTGGCAGCATTCCGCAGGCGATGTGGTGGGGGATCGTCACGCTCGCGACGATCGGCTACGGCGACGTCGTGCCGCAGACCGTGATGGGCAAAGTGATCGGCGGCCTGACTTCGATCCTTGGTTTAGGCATGTTCGCGCTGCCAGCCGGCATCGTGGCCTCGGGTTTCGCCGAGGAGATGCGCCGCCGCAATTTCATGGTGACCTGGACGCTGGTGTCGAGCGTGCCTTTCTTCGAGCATCTGCCCGCCTCCCGCATCGCCGAGATCGCCTCCTCGCTTGAGCCGCGGTCGGCCAGCCGGGGCGAAGCGATCATTCGCCAGGGCGATCCGGCGGACGGCATGTATTTCCTCATCGAAGGCGAGTGCGACGTGATGATCGGCGACAAGCCGATCCGGCTGAAGGATGGCGATTTCTTCGGCGAGATGGCGTTGCTGTCCGATCGTCCGCGCAGCGCGTCGATCATCGCGCGAGGATTCACCCGGTTGCTGAAGCTGCGGGTCGATCATTTCCATCGCCTCATGGAGAACCATCCCGATCTGGCCGCCGCGATGCGCAGGATTTCGGACGAGCGGCGGAAGTCGATGGTCAGCCCGCCGCCCACGCAAACCCCGCCTGAGTGATGGCGGCCGAAGAACCTGCCAAAGGCGATCGCGTCGGGGCCTGGGCCCCGTTCGAGTACCCGGCCTTCCGGGCCTTATGGGGCGCGGTTTTCTTCTCCAACCTCGGGATCTGGAGTCAGCAGGTCGGGGCGGGGTGGGCGATGACCAGCCTCGCGCCCTCGGCGGACATGGTGGCCCTGGTGCAGGCGGCGACCTCTCTGCCGCCCTTGCTCTTGTCGCTGCTGGCCGGCGCCCTGTGCGACCTCTTTGACCGCAGATTGGTCTTCGTGGTCGGGCAATCGATCATCCTTCTGGCCGCGTTCGCGTTGGCGGTGGTGACCTACGAGGGATGGCTAGGACCCTGGAGTCTGCTGAGCCTCACGCTGGTGATCGGCATCGGATCCGCGATCCGTCAACCGGCCTTTCAGGCGTCGATCGGGGATCTGGTGCCGCGGCCATGCCTGCCCTCGGCGGTCGCCGCGAACTCGCTCGGCTTCAATCTGGCGCGGTCCGTCGGCCCCGCGATCGGCGGCTTTCTGGTGGCGTTGGGCGGCTCGGCCGCGGCCTTTCTGTTCAACGCCTGCTCGAACGTCGGCATCATCGCCGTGATGATCCTGCAACGACGCAGCGCGCTGGCGAACGCGGCGCCCCGCGCGCCGGCGGCGCGCGCCCACATCTGGCGCGCGATGGGCGAGGGCGCGCGCGATTTAAGCGGCGATCCGGTCATTCGCGCGCTCATTGCCCGCGGGGTGATGTTGGGCTTTGGCGGAAGCGCGACCTGGGCGCTGCTGCCGATGATCGCGAAGCACGACTTGCAGGGGAGCGCCGTGACCTTGGGTCTGCTGGTCGGGGCTCTCGGCGTCGGCGCGGTGGCCGCGGCGGCGCTGATGCCCAACATCCGGCTGCGGGTGGGCATCAACAAGATGAGCGCGGCGGCCTGGATCCTGTTCGCCTGCGCCTCTTTCGCGCTTTCCGGTTTGCATCGCCTGGAATGGTTGCTGCCGGCGTTGGTGGTGGGGGGCGCCGCTTGGATGACCGTGCTCTCCACTCTCAACACTTCGGTTCAGATGGCGTCGCCGGGATGGGTGCGCGGCCGCGTGCTCTCCATCTATCTCACGGGGCTCTTCGCCGGACTCTCGGTCGGGGCTTGGCTGTGGGGCGAGGCCGCCGTGCATATCGGCGTGCCGACGGCCTTGTTCAGCGCGGGCTGCTTCTTGTCACTTGGGTGCCTGGTCACCCGCTGGCTTCCGATCCCGGACAAGTTCGCCGACGCCTGAGCGGGCTCAGGCGCGCTTGGCTTGCCGAAGCTGCAGCTGCACCACGCCGGCGATCACCAGCGCGCCGCCCACCAACTGCCACACCGAAGGCGGGGTTCCCAACGCGGCTGAGATCCCGATCGCGACCAGCGGGCACAGATTGGCGTAGAGCGACGCCAGGACGACGCCGATGCCGCGCACGCCGAAATTCCAGAAGAAGGTCCCGCCGATCGAACCGAGCGCGACGACCCACAGGAACATCGCCCATTCCTCCGCGTTGATCGGAAAGGTGGGGTCGCCGGCCACGCCGACCGCCCAGAGCGCGGGGTAGATCAGTATCATCGCCGCCGCACCCGCAGTCATGGTGACGCTCGACATCACCATATTGCTCAAGCCTGGCAGCCAACGCGGGGCCTGCAGCGAGTACCAGTACCAAATCATCGACGCGATGATCAGCAGACCTTCGCCCCCTTTCAACTCGATCCGGTCCATCTGGCCGGGGCTCACCATCGCCAGGGTCGCCCCGCCGCAACCCAGGATCAGCGCCAGCCACATCCCGTTCGGCAGCGGCGACTTGAAGACGAAGCGCGCGACCAGGGCGGCGATCGACGGCCCGAACGCCATGATCACGGCGGACATCACCGGCCCGGAAGCGCGAATGCCGAGGCTGAAGCAGAGGCCGAAGCCGCCGATCCCGAAGAAGCCCAAGATCGCCGCCTTGCCCCAGGGCGTCTCTGACGGTCGGTCGATGGTCCGCCACATCACGATCAGCAGGATTGGCAAGGCGCAGATGTAGCGTGCGGAGCCGAGCCAGTAAGGGTCCCAGCGCTCCATCAAGGCCGCCATCATCGGAATCTGCCCGCCCCAGGCGAGCACGGTGAGAAGGATCGCCAGATTCGCGGCGGCGACGCTGGGCGTGGGCTGGGAGGTCGAGGCGGGGGTGGTCACAGAGGAGTCCGGCAGGCCATTTCGTCGAAGATGGCATGGCCCGCCGACCCCCGATAGCGCTAACCTTTGGCGGCGATCGCCTTGTCCATGATCGCGGCGAGCTCCCGGCTTCTCGCGCCGATCTCGCTGAGGTCGAGCGACGCCAGTCGGCGCTCATAGCCCACCATGGAGCCTTCCAGAGCCTTCAGCGATCGCGCGGCGTCATCGAGCGAGTCGCGCCATGAGGCGACGGCGACTTTCTGCGCGCAGAGGGCGGCCTGCAGCTTTTCGGCGGCCCTCGTCAGGTCGGCCAGCTGGGGCGCGCCGCCCCGCGCGCGCGGGGCGAAAGGGCGCGGAAACGCGACTATTTCCGCAGAGTGATCGGGCGGAAGAGACGCGGAACGGGGGTGAACGGAGCCGAGCGCGACAGCGATAGCGTGTTCCATTTCATGGGACCTCCACCATGCAGGCGCCGCTTCTTGGACGAGATCGTTTCTGAGACGTAACCGTTTTCGTCGCGGCGAGAGCGAAACCTTACATCAATCTGTCACACGGAGACGGCCAATTTTAACCTAATCGATATGCGGTATCCGCATGGCCCAGCCTAAGGGGCGGACACCGCCTTTTGGTTGAGCCAATCGATCAGCGCGTCGGCGAATCTGCCCACATTCTTATAGCGCGCGACCTCGGGCGGCAGGCCGACGACAGATCGCGCCAGCCGTTCGGCCGCCGCCGCCGTCGTGATGCAGTCGGCGATTCGTCGGACATAGGTCCTGATGGTGAAGAGTATCGCGTCGCTCTGCGGCAGGCGACGCAAGGTCTGACGCTCGACCCGCAGATAGACCAATTCGCCCGCGTTCTCCGGCGTCGCCGGCGGGCCTACCGGACTCTGATAGCGGATTGGTTGGAACAGGGTGGGGTCTTCCTTGACCGACCAGTTCGCCCGCCAGACCGCCTTGTTGGAGGCCAGCTTGTCGAAGAAGCGATCGACCGGCCGGGCCAGCTTTTCGGCGTAGAAAGGAACGGGCTCATGAATCGCCGCCATCGGCTTGCCCATCTTCTCGGCCAAGCTCCATCGGCTTGGGGCGCACAGGCTGCCGGCGGTCAGGCGCCAGCCCCGCTCATCCCGCTGCATGAGACACAGATCCTCCTGAACCAGACGCCCGGCCAGATCCAACGGGTGCAGGCCGGATCCTGACAGGCTCCAGGATTCTTGGGTGACGAAATTTCGAAAAAGGTCGCCTTCGCGTCGATAGCAGTCGGGAAAGCGACGCGCCAGGTGCTCGACCAGCAGATCCAGCACCTCCTGCGAGGCGGCCAACGCCTCTGGAAGGCTTTCGAACACCTCCTTATGCCGGTTGGCCAACAAGTCGCGCTTCAGCGACAGATCGGACGGCATGTCCGCGTCGATTTCGATCCAATCATCGAGATCGAGCGCGACCAACCCCATCGCGGGGCGGTAGGTTTCGCCGTCGAACGGAAGGTAGCCGGGGG
>JBMLRS010000727.1:0-2006 GCA_049240905.1 Elsteraceae bacterium | reverse complement strand
AGATCGGCCCGCCCCAGGCGGTGTAGTCGAATCGCTCATAATCCGGCGCGTCCTGATCCTTGATCACGATCCAGCTATGGGTCGCGACGATCCCGCGCCAACTCACGGTGCGGGCGGAGAAGACGCGAACGGCGGCCGGCGGGCTTTCGCGCGCCGGCGGCAGCAAACCGACGCTTGATCGATCCGCCGAACGCCAATCCCTGGCGGCGCCGTTGAAGAAGTAAATTCCCGCTGAGAGCAGGATCGGCGCGACGTAGAACAGCGCCAAGCCGAACAGCGTAACGCGCAGCATGGGGAGCGCTCTCTAACCCGGATCGAACAGAAGCCCGGTCAAACGCCGTGACTGCGCGAGTAGCCGCTTGGCGGAGGAGACTTCCATCCCGCGAGCGCCCCAGACGCCGGACGCAGGATCTCGACCTTCAGCGGATGGCAGGCGGCCTCCTGTCCGGCCTGCACCGTGGAGCAGTCGCCGCCGGGGCAGGCCGAGAGGCCGCCGATCAGATCGATCTCCGCGAAGAATTCGATGTAGTCGCCGGGCCGCACGGGCGTCGCCTTCGTGAAATACTGTCCGGTGTCCTTGGTGAAGCCCGTGCACATGAACACGTTCAGGACGTCATGGACATGCCCCTCGATTTCGCGCGGCGGCCGTTTCAACGCGGCCCCCAGCGCCCGACTGAGGTTCGAGTGGCAGCAATGGTGATGCTCCCCACCATGGGAGAGCAGGGCGTGGGTGTAGGGGTCGCAGCGCGTGCCGATCACGTCATGAATGCGGCCGCCGAACGGGTCCACCCCATACCAGTCCAGCGTGTCGTGGGTGATGGTGGCCATCGGGCGCAGATAGGGGAAGGTGGACCACATGCGGTCGCCGGTGGTGATGTGGGTGGCGTGCAGCGCGCGGGTCTTGCCGGAGTAGAAGCGCTCCGTGAGGTCGTTGGCGTTCCACAGATTGAGGTCGCCCACCTGAGGCCCTTCGACGCTGACGATCCGGAAGAAATGGCCGGCGGGCGCGTTGAAGCAACGCCCCTGCCTGGGCTCGACCATGACCGTCTCCACGACCTCCAGCGTCTTCCTGGCTTCCCGGTAAAGCGCCATGTCCGCTGGCGGCAACGCCTCGACGGGATAGCAGACCACCGGCGGGATCGCCCGCATGCGGTCGGCGTGCTCGGGGGAAGTCGTCTCTGGGTGCGTTCTCATCCTGGCCCTCTCCGTTTCGCCGAAGTCAGACTACCAACCCGGCGGCGCTTGAACAGCGGTATTCGGACAGGCGCGGGGCGCCGTCATCTGCGCTCCAGCAGATCCGCGCGCGAGAGGTCGGCGAGGCGTCGGGCCCCCATCAACCCCATCGCGCGATCGATCTCCCGGCGGAAGATCTCCAACATATGCGCGACGCCAGCCTCTCCCGCGACCGACAAACCCCAAAGCTGCGGCCGACCGACCAGAACCGCGGCGGCTCCGAGCGCGACCGCCCTGACGACGTCGGCCCCGCGCCGAACGCCGCCGTCGATCAGCACCGGCGCGCGGCCGGCGACGGCGTCGATCACGGCCGGCAAGGCGTCAAGCGAGGCTGGGGCGCCGTCCAACTGGCGGCCGCCATGATTCGAGACGATCAGGCCGTCGACGCCATGATCGAGCGCGCGGCGCGCTTCCTCGGGATGCAGAACGCCCTTCAGAATCAACGGGCCCTTCCACTGGGCGCGCAGCGCCGCGACGTCCGCCCAGCACATCGCCGGGTCGAGCAGGCTGGACATCTTGCCGGCGAGCGCGCGGATGTCGCTCGCCTCGCCCGGCCGGACGTAGTTGCCGAAGGTGACGCGGCCCAGTTCGGTCCGCATTCGCAGCAGCCAGGGCAGGCGGGTCGCCATGCCTAGGGCGTCACGCAGTTGGAAACGCGGCGGAATGGTGAAGCCGTTGCGGACGTCGCGCTCGCGGTTGCCCAGATGCTGATTGTCGATGGTCAAGACCAGCGCGTCGTAACCCGCCGCCTGGGCCCGCGCGGTCAACTCGCG
>JBMLRS010000726.1:0-1435 GCA_049240905.1 Elsteraceae bacterium | reverse complement strand
CCTTCTGCTGAGGTTCGTCGCTTTCGGCAAGCTGAAGTCGTTCGCGACGGCGATGCAGCGGATCGCCGACGGCGACCTGGAGGCGCAGCCGACGCGCGTCGGGGCGGATGAGATGCTCGTCATGGCTCGCGCCCTGGAGACGCTGCGCGAGGGCATGCGTCGCGTCATGCTGCTCCAGAACGCGGTGGAGACCAGCCCGACCATGACCGCTCTCATCGAACCGGGCGGGCGCGTCAGCTACGTGAACGCGCGCGGCGCGGTCTTCCTGGCGCAGCTCGGCCTCGACGCTCAGCAACTGGATCTCCGCGACCTGCGGGCCGGGGAGGATTTCGCGGCGGCTTGCGGCGACTTCGACCGGCTGCCGCTCTCCCGAGAAGCGATTGTGGATGGCCGGGTCTTGGCGATCGAAGTCACGCCGGTCTTGAACCGGGAGGGCGCCTTCGTCAGCGCGATGATGTGCTTCTCCGAGATCACCGCCGCGCGGGCGGACGCCGATCTGGCGCGGAACATGATGACGGAAGTGCGCCAGACCGCCGCCATCGTGACCAGTCAGGCCGACGAGCTGAGGCGCCTTTCCAGCATCCTCGCCGATCAGGCGCAGGCCACCATCGCGCGCGCGACGGACGCGAAGGACCTTGTGGACTCGGGCGTCCGCAACGCTCAGACGGTGGCCGGCGCAACCGCGCAGCTCAACGCCAGCATCGCGGAGATCGCGACGCAGGCGAGCCATGCGGCGGGGGCGGCGGGCCGCTCCACCGAAGCGCTGGGCGGCGCCGACTCAATCTTGAAGGCGCTCGGCGGGAGCGCCGATCAGATCGGCTCCGTCGTCCAGATGATCACGGGCATCGCGCACCAGACCAAGATGCTGGCGCTCAACGCCACGATCGAGGCGGCGCGCGCCGGCGAGATGGGCCGCGGCTTCGCCGTGGTCGCGGCGGAAGTGAAGAAGCTGGCGGAAGAAACGGGCGCCGCCACCAGCCGCATCGACGAGGCGGTGCGCGCGATTCAGCAGTCGGTCGACGGCACGACGCGGACGTTCGACGGCATTCGCGGCTCGGTGGATGAGGTCAACCACATCCAGGCCAGCATCGCCGGCGCCGTGGAGGAGCAGAGCGCGATGTCCGGATCGATCGCGTCAAGCGTCGGAGAGATCGCCGAAGGGTCGCACTCGATCGGCGCTCTGATCGACGACGTCGAGGTTCAGGCCCGGGCGACCGGCGACATCGGCAAGCAGTTGATGGCCGCCTCGCTGCGTCTGGCCGAGGAAGCGGCGGCGCTCAATCGGCGACTGGCGGAGGAAAGAAGGGCGGCTTAGGGGTTAAAAAAAGGCCGCCCGACCTTGTTGGGTCGGGCGGCCCTGTTCGCGTCGATCGCTTGTGGTTAGCGGACCGGCGGGGCGTACATCAGGCCGCCCTTGTTCCACAGATTGTTGATG
>JBMLRS010000725.1:10913-13091 GCA_049240905.1 Elsteraceae bacterium | reverse complement strand
CGCGCGTTGATCAACTGAATGACGCCGATCACGTAGTTCTCGTGATTCTTCAGCGGCACGGTCAGGAAGGATTTCGAACGGTACCCGGTTTTCTCGTCAAAAGCCTTTGTGCCGGAGAAGTCGAAGCTCTCCTCGACATAGGCGTCCGCGATTTTGATGGTGCGGCCGGTCAGCGCGACATGGGTTGAGACGTTGTTGTGATTCTCCGTCCCGTCGTCGCGGAACATCCGCAAGGGCGGGAAGGGGATGGGCTTGCCGGTCGTGCCGCCCATGGCGACGCCCAGCGTGTCGTTCCGCATGGTGGCGAAGGACAGTCGATTGTCCTCAATTCTCAGATAGATCGTGCCGCCATCCGCGTTGGTCAGCTCCTTCATGCCCAGAAGGATGTTCTCAAGCAGACGGTCGCCATCGGTCTCCGAGGAAAGCGCGATGCCGAGCTCGATAAGCTTCTGAAAAGCGCGCGAGTCGATCTGTGGTCCCTCTTCGCTGGAAGGAGGACCGTTCATTGGCGCTTGCCCCTTTAGAACGTCATCTGACATCGGCGTCCTTAAGGGCCTCTCGGACGCGAGGCCCTGATCTAAGAAACTTCAGAATACGCGCGGCGGCGAGGCGAGACAATGACATGCGTCACGCTAACTCCGCTCCCCATGGATCTTTACATACATCTAGAAAGCTCTGACTCAAAACGCGCAAAAACGGCGCCGCTTCGGCGGGTAGTCACCTGAAGCCGTCAAGCGGCGGGCGATCGGCCCCATCACCGGCAAACGTTCTCAACGCATCCCCGGCGATGCGAAGTTGGGCTCGGATCTCGACATCGCCGGATAGACTCTAGATCGCGGAAACGCGCTTCACATTCAACGGAAAAATAGCGCGAATACAGGTTGGGAGCCGGCGATGGACGTTGCCGGGCGCGCCGCTCGATCACTGTTTCACGCTTCGTCCGGTCAGCAATCGGAACACCAATGGCGCCAAGAGGATGATCAGGGTGATCCGGATCAGATGATGGCTGGCGACGAACGCCGTGTCCTGGCCGAGGTAAAACGCGATCAGGCTCATCTCCGCCAAGCCGCCGGGCGCGTAGGCGAGCACAAGCAAGGTCGATGGAATTCCCGTGAGCAGATGCAAACCGAAACCAAACGCCAGGGTGATCGCCAGCAGCACGGCGGTGCCTGGGATCGAGATCAGCACGATGCGCGCCATCACCCGTGGATCGACCCCGACGAAGCGACATCCGAGCGACCCGCCCACGATCAATTGAGCCAACGCCACCAGAAACCAGGGTGGCGAGGATTGGGTGACTCCCGCCAGATGCACGGCTGCGCTCAGCAGCATCGGCCCCATCAAATTGGCGGCGGGCAGGCGCAGAAGACGCCCGAGCAGGGCGCCGAAAACCGCGCAGCCCAGCAGGATCAACAAGTCCAGCGCGCTCGCGTCGACGCCAGTGGCGTAGGAGCCGCCGCTGCGGTAGCCGACGGTGAAGGCGAACCAGAGCGGGATGGTCAAGACCACGAGCATGACCCGCGCGGCGTGGGTAAGCGCCAGCGTACGGTCGTCCCCGCCCAGCGCGCCGCCGACCAGGACCATCTCGTTCAACCCCCCGGGGGCGGCGGCGAAGTAGGAAGTGACGGGGTCGTAGCCGGCGAAGCGACGCAGCAGGACGAACAGAACGCCGGTCGAGACGATGAGATAGAGAAGCAGCCCTAGCAGACTGAACGCCCAGGAGCCGAGTTGATCGAACATCTCCGGCCGGAAGGAGCTGCCGAGCATCACCCCCAGCACGGTGATCACCGTGTCGCGCAGCTTGCGGGGCAGAGCGAGGGGGACGCGCAGGAGCGCCGCGATGGTCGTGGCGCTAAGCGCGCCGATCATCCAGGCGAGCGGCACCTGAAGATAGCTGAACGTCTCGCCGCCCACCGCGCCGATCGCCAGGGTCAGAAGCACTCGCCCGAACTGCGGCAGGCGCGCGGACGAGAAAAGACCGGCCATCACGTCAATCGACGAAGCGCCCCAACCGCACCGCGGTTTGACCTTTCAACAGGCGTCGCGACGGCATGATCAGCACGCAGTCGTCGTAGGGCGTGGTCACCGCCAGGTTGTCGTCCCAGCCGAGCGGCGATCCCTGCCGGGCGATCACCTCCATTCCCCTGAAGCTGTCCACAAACCGAAATTTTTCGGTCT
>JBMLRS010000725.1:0-10903 GCA_049240905.1 Elsteraceae bacterium | reverse complement strand
CATCGGCGCGGGGCTGTGCTTGGCCACGAAATCGTCGTCCACCAAGCCGTGCAGACCGAGGAAGCGAGCGGTCGTGGTCATGGCGACGCCTGCGCTGATCGCCTCCCAATGCTGCCCGCATTCAACCAGCAACGCGTTCTTCGGCGAGCCCTCGTCTGAGAAATCGGCGAAGTCCCGCAGGCGGCGTCCCGCGGCGTGGCCCGCGTCCGCGACCACATAGGCCGGATAATCCAGCGCGCGCGCCATGGCCGCGCCTTTTGCGGTGGGGCCGCAAAGACCGAGCGCAGCGGTAGGATTTTGCATGGAGTGGATGTCGAGCAGGAAATCGACGGTCTCATAGAGCGGACGCAACTGGCGGGCGCGGGTCAGCTCTTTCGACTGGCGCGGCCCATCAAGGGTGGAGAGGTCCCACAGGCGGTTGAAGTCCTCATCGACGAAACGCGAGGCCTCGGGCCGCTTGGGATCGAAGGAATGGAAGGCTTCGACGTTTGCGAAGCAGAAGGTCAGGGTTCCGCGCCGCGGACGCAGCCCTTCCTTCAGCAACTGGTCCAGCGCGATCGCGCCGCACAGCTCGTTGCCATGCACCACGGCGTTCAGCAGAACATGCGGGCCAGGCTCGCTGGCCTTGAAGGTCAACGCATAAGGAAAGCCGGCGTTGCCCTCGGCGTAGGCGGAGAGATCTGGGGGGGAGAGCTCCAACTTCGGCGTGGCGTGGTCGGTCATGGCGGATTACTGCGCCGTCACGCGGTCGAGCAGACGGGTCAGGAACGCCTCGCACTGGGCGACCTGATCGATCTCGATGAATTCGTTCGGCTTATGCGCCTGCTCGATCGAGCCAGGGCCGCAGACGATGGTGGGGATGCCGGACATCTGGAACAGGCCGGCCTCGGTCCCGAAGGAGACCTTGGCGCTGCCATTGTCGCCCGAAAGCGCGCGGGCGAGGTTGGCGATCTCCGAATCCGGCGGCGTGTCGAGGCCGGGGATGAAGCTTTTCGGTTCGAAGGTGAAACCGGTGGAGGGGTCGATCGCCTTCATCTCCGGCTCCAGCACGTTCCGGCAATAGGCCTCCAGCGCGGCCTGACGATAATCCGGCTCTTCCCCCGGCAGGTAGCGGAACTCATACTCGAAGCTGCAATCCAGCGGGACGATGTTCAGCGCCGTCCCGCCTTGGATGGTGCCGACATGGATGGTGGTGAAGGGCGGGTCGAACTGCGGGTCGTGCGGGCCTTCGTCGCGGCTCTTGCGCATCATGTTCTTGAGGAAGGCCACGGCCTCGGCGGCGTACTCGACTGCGTTCACGCCGGTCGGAGCGAGCGAGGAATGGCACTCCAGGCCGCGCACCTTGGCGGTCAGCGACAGCTTGCCCTTATGGCCGACGATCACCTTCATGTCGGTCGGTTCGCCGACGATGCAGGCGGTCGGTTTGATCCCGCGCTTGACCAGATCCTCCAGCAGGCGCGGCACGCCGATGCAGCCGACCTCCTCGTCGAACGAGAAGGCCAAGTGAATCGGGGTGCGCAGATCGGCGGCGGCGAATTTCGGAACCATGGCCAACGCGATCGAGACGAAGCTCTTCATGTCGCAAGTGCCCCGGCCAAACAGCCGGCTGCCTTTCTGCGTCACTTTGAAGGGGTCGGTGTCCCAGGCCTGACCGTCGACCGGCACCACGTCGGTGTGGCCGGACAGGACGACGCCGAAGCGGTCCTTCGGACCGATGGTCGCGAACAGGTTCGCCTTCCGGCCGTCCTCGTCGAAGGTCAGGATGCTCTCGATCCCGTAGCCGGCGAGATACTCCTTCACCCAATTGATCAGGGCGAGGTTCGAATCGCGGCTGGTGGTGTCGAACGCGATCATTCGTTCGATCATCGGCAAGCTGAACAGAGACATGGGTGGACCGCATCTGGCTGGAGAGAGGCGAGCGCGCGCTCGCTCATTTCTCTATAGGCTCAGGGAATAGGTCGCGCCAAGACTCGTCACGGAAGGCTGGCCAAATTCGCCGACCCGTCGCAGTCTTATGCGACTGGCCAAAGAAGACGGATGCTCATGAGTCGACGCCCGCGGATCGCCTTGATGGGAGCCATGTTGGAGAGCAACGCCTTCGCCGATCCGATTGGCGAGGCGGAGTTCCGCGCTTCTTGTTGGCTGGAAGGCAAAGCGATGCTGGCGGAGGCGGCTAAGGACGCGCCGGCCATGCCGCGCGAGATGGTCGCCTTCATCCGCGTCGCCGCCGTGCGCGGAGATTGGGATCTCGCCCCAGTGATGATGGTCGGCGCGGGGCCGGCCGGGCCGATCACGCAGACATTCTTCGAAGAGTTGCGCGCGGCCTTGATCGAGGGGTTGCGCGCCGCAGGCCCGGTCGACGCGGTTTACTTCGCCGCCCACGGCGCGATGACCGCGATCAAGGAACATGACGCCGACGGCGCGCTGCTGGCCGCCGTGCGCGCCGAAGTGGGGCCGGGCGCGCCGATCGTGGCGACGCTGGACCTGCACGCCAATCTTTCCCAGCAGATGGTGGACAGCGCGGATCTGCTGATCGGCTATCGCACGAACCCGCATGTCGACATGGCCGAACGCGGGGCCGAAGCCGCCCGCGCGATGGCGCGATTGCTGACCGGGGAGCGTTTCGCCAAGGCTTTCGTCCGGTTGCCGCTCTCGCCCCCGACTGTCAGCCTGCTGACCGCCACAGGCCCCTTCGCCGACGTGATGAACACGGCGATCGAGATGGGGCAGGCCGACTCGCGATTGGTGAACCTCACATTGCTGCCTGGCTTCGTCTTTTCCGACACGCCGAAGAACGGCTTCGCGGTGCTGGCGACGGCGACCGATCCGGCCGCCGCCTGGGGCGCGGCGGGGCGGCTTGCGGCGCAGACCTGGCAGGACCGGGCGCGCTTCAAGGCGCGCCTCACCTCGCTTGAGTCGGCCGTGGCCCAGGCGAAAGCCGCCAGCGAGGATCCCCGCAAGCCCGCGCTGCTGCTCGCCGACGTCGCTGACAACCCCGGCGGCGGCGCTTCCGGCAACACGCTTTTCCTGCTGGACGCGCTGCGTCGCGTGGGCGTGCGCGACTGCCTGATCGGCATGCTGCATGACCCGAAACTGGCGGCGGAGGCCCATGAGCGCGGACAGGGTCAGCGGTTTGACGCGGTGTTCAACCGGGGCGGCCATCACCACTTCTCCCGGCGCGACAACATGGAGGCCCGCGTCCTGACCGTGAGCGACGGCGCGGTGGTGGGGACGCGGGGGATCTTCGCGGGACGGGCTCTGTCGCTCGGTCCTTGCGCGGCGCTGCAGGTGGAGGGACTGACCATTGTCGTCACGTCCGCGCGGCAGCAATGCGCGGATCCCGTCTTCTTCACCATGCTGGGGTTGGATCCGGCGGCGGCGCGCGTGGTCGTGGTTAAGAGCCGCGGGCATTTCCGCGCGGGCTTCGATCAGATCTTTCGACCGGACCAGATCCTGGAGGTCGACGCGCCGGGCCTGACCTCCCCGGTCCTGAAGAACTTCAAATTCAGAGGCTTGCCGCGGCCGATCTATCCGTTGGATGAAGACGCCGAGTGGTCGGCCCCATGAGCGCGACGATCTTCACGATCGGCTACGAGAAGCGCTCGCTGAACGATCTCTTGACGACTCTCAAGGCGGCGGGCGTGGCGACCTTGATCGATGTGCGCGACCTGCCGCTTTCGCGCCGGGCGGGGTTCTCGAAAAGACAGCTCGCCGCTGGTCTCGAGGAGGTTGGGCTACGCTATGTTCATCTGAAGCCGCTTGGCACGCCGAAGGAAGGGCGCGTCGCCAATCACGCGAAGGACTGGCCTAAGTTTTGGAGCATCGTCGAGACGCAGCTGGCGCGCCCGGAAGCCGATCTTGCGCTCCAGCAGGCGGCGGCCTTGGCGCAGGAGGCTGGGCCGGTCTGCCTGCTGTGTTATGAAGCCAATCACCTGATCTGCCATCGCCTGACCGTCTCCGAGCGATTGCGCGATCGGCATGGCTTCCACGTCACGCATTTGGTCCCGTTCGCGCCCTGACCGCCGCGTCGCAAGCCTCCGGTTGCCATTTGCCGCGCCCCTGGTCAAAACAGGTTTAGCCACGCCGACGCGCAGCCCAGAAAAGGGGATCCAATGTCCGACCTGAACGAAACCCTCCAAACGCCAGCGGTGCAGTTCCTCCAAGGGCTGATCGTGATGACGGAGCGCGCGGTGGATGAGACCTTGGGGCAGGAGAGATCCCGCGCCGCCGCGATCGAGCTGTCCGCGCGGGTGCTGCGCATCGTGAGTTCGACCCTGCCATTGGTGGAGGCGCTGCATCCGCCGGCCCAGCCGATCGCGTGTCGCGCCGGCTGCACCCACTGCTGCCGCCTGCCGATCGTGATGACCGACGTGCCGACGGTGCTGCGGCTTGGATTCGGCGCAGCCTCGCAGCTGCCGCGGGAAACGATGAACAAGGTCGCGACGGCGCTGCAGGGGGGCGATCGCCCCTGCGCGTTCCTCGTGGACGATTCCTGTTCGGTCTATGACGACCGCCCCGTCGTCTGTCGCTCTTACAACGCCTTCGACGCCGCCGCCTGCGCCGAGGGTCGATTCCTCACCGGCGACGCCGCGGGCACCGGCCTTGGGCTGGGCGATCCCTGGCCTTATGGGGTCGGGGGCGCGGTGCAGGAAGGCATGGCCGCGGGTCTGGAGCGGCTCGGCATCGACTCCCGGCAGGTTCAGATGATCCCGGCCCTGCGCTTCCTCGCGCGCGACATCGACGCGGCCGACCGCTGGCTGCGCGGCGAGCCAGCTTTCGCGAGCCTGGTTGAAATCCACTAGAGGCGTCGCAGATAGAAGGGCGCGACGGGTCGTCGCGTCAGCGAAGGCGCACCATTGATGAAGATTAGAGCTCTGGCCATGGTTCTGGCGTTCTGCGCGTCACCGGCGGCGGCGGACGACGGCGACATGATCGGCAAGGTGTCCACCGCCTTCAAGCTGCTGGGGCCGAACGACCACATTGCCGTGATGGCTTTCGACGACCCGAAGTTTCCCGGCGTGGCCTGCCATCTCTCAACCGCCCGGCGCGGCGGAGTGTCCGGCGCGATCGGATTGGCCGAGGACGCGTCGGACAGTTCGATCGCCTGCCGTCAGGTCGGTCCGATAGACAAGGCGGCCGCCGCGCGATTGCCGAAAGAGCCGGAAGTCGTGTTCTCCGAACGCAAGTCGATCCTGTTCAAGAAACTGACCGTGCACCGCATGTATGATCCCAAGCGTCAGGTCCTGGTCTATCTCACGGTGAGCGACAGACTGATCGACGGCAGCCCAAAGAACAGCATCTCCACGGTGCCGCTCTGGAAAGAGTAGCGTCTCGCCGGCGACGGTATTTTCTCTCGAACCGCAAGAAATGCTTAACGTGAGGCCGCAAGCGTGACAAACAGCGTCGCTTCGCCTCCCGGAACCCTGATTCATGACCGCCGCCCGCACCACCCTTCTTGTTCGCGATCTGATGATGGAATGTCAGATCGGCATTTACCCGAATGAGCAGGGGCGTGGTCAGCGCGTGCGCGTGTCTATCGAGATCGACGTTGATCTGCCGCCGCCGCAAGCGGACGGCATCGGCGAAGTGCTGAACTATGAGCGCTTCGTGACGGGCGCCAAGAAGCTGGGCGCGGCCGGGCACATCAACGTCGTCGAGACGCTGGCCGAACGCATCGCCGCGATGGCGCTCGCCGCGCCGCACACGGTGGCGGCGCGCGTCAGCGTCGAGAAACTGGACGTTTACGCTGACGTAGGCTCCGTCGGCGTTCGCATCGAACGCACAAAATCCTGATCAAGGAACAAGGTCCATGGCCAAACTCACCCCGCTTCCGCTCGACGTGGTCGCCGAACGCCTTGAGGACGAACTGCCGGCCTGGAGCCTGAAGAACGGCTTCCTCAACCGCGTTTACACGACGGGCGGTTGGCGGGCGAGCATGATGGTCGCCGGGGCGATTGGTCATCTGGCGGAACTCGCATGGCACCACCCCGAACTGGTCGTCGCCTATCCCTCCGTCACGGTCAGGTTGATGACGCATGACGCCGGCGGCGTGACGGATCTGGATTTTGCGCTCGCGGCCAAGATCGAAGCTCTGGTGACCTGGACTCCCCAGGTCGACGCCGACTCGCCGCTGCCCGGCCTGCCGACCGATCCGGCGCATGACTACGTGACGTAGTCATTAGCGCGGCTTCAGCTTCTCGCGATTCAGACTAAGGCGCAGACGCGTTAGCGGTTCAACACGCGGTCCGCTTCGGTGATCGCGACGAAGATGTGATAGAGCGTGCTCCCGGAGACCATGAGCGACAGCGGCGCGCCGGTCTCGTCCACCCTGTCCAGCCAGCCGGCGGCGAAGGGTTTGCGCAGGAAGTGACGATCCAGCAGCCGCAACGCCTCCTCGGCCTGCGCCCGCGCCGCCTCGTCGCCGGTCTCGGCTTTCGCGACGCAGGCCTTCGCGAGCTCCGTCATCGGCCAGGAGCGGCTTGAGCGCAAGCGAACCGACCCATCCCGACCGATCTCGTCCCACAACAATCCGGTCTTCGGCGCTTTATGGGGCAGGGCGGCGGCGAGCAGGGCGTCGGCGTCGGCGCTCAGATCCCGCTGCAGCGGCCGGGCCGCTTGACGCAGCAACCATGACCACTCCGCCAAATGACCGGGCTCGACCGCGTCCCCGGCGTCGCCGGCCGCGCGCTCCCAGCGGTCGTCGTAATACTCGCCCACCACGCCGGTCTCGCGGTCGAAAAAGCGGGACTGGAACAAGGCGAGGCCTTGCGCCGTTCGCTCGGGCGAGGGCAAAGCCAGCGTGGCCTCAAACCAGTGCATCTGAGGATTCTGGCGGCGCGGCTGGGAGCGTTGATCATCCTCGTACAGCGCGCCGGCCGGATCGGTCAGGCGCGCGTCGATGAAGGCGAGCGTCCGATCGAGCGCCTCGCTCACGCGGGCTTCGCCGGTCGCGCGCTTCAGCCAGGCGAGCGCGAGGACGACGAAGGCGTGGTCATAGGCGTCGCGTCGGGCTTCATGCACCGAGCCATCCGGCTTCAGCGACTGCGCGAAACCGTCGACCCCGCCCGTCCCCCAGTTCGCGGCCATCAGGCGATCGAACGCCCGCAGCGCCACCGACGCGCCATCGTCGCTCCAACCCAGGCAGGCGGCGTGCGCGAACACATAGATCTGCCGCGCCTGAACGCGCAGTCGGCGGGGCGCGTCAAGGTCCGGCGCGCCATCGGGATGGAAGCGTTCGTGAAAGGCGCCGGCGCCCGCTTCGACGCCTTGCGTCGCCCAGAAGGGCAGGACGGTCCCGGTCATCCATTCTTTCAACTGCGCTGCGATCATGCTTTCGGCCTTGCGGGTCGGCGGGTCTCGAAAGCCGCGATGCTAACCACAAAACGCCATGCAGTTGCGACGAAACCGTCATTGACTCCTTTTCCAAAACGTTTTGAATGGACTCATGGCTCACGGGATCCGCGCGCTCGCCCAGGAACTGGACCTCTCGATCACGACCGTCTCGCGGGCGTTGGCCGGCTATTCGGACGTCGCCGAGCGCACGCGGGCGCGAGTCGCGGCGGCGGCGGCGGCCTATGGCTACAGCCCCAACGCCAGCGCGCGGCGGCTGAAGATGGGGCGCGCCGACGCGATCGGCTTCCTGCTGCCGATGGACGCCGGGGGCTACAACGATCCGTTTCTGGCCGAGCTGCTGGCCTCGATCGGCGCCCGTCTGGCGGACGCCGATCTCGATCTTCTGGTCTGCCCGTTGCCGGAAGGGCCGGCCGAACTGGCGGCGATCCGACGGTTGGTCGATGGCCGGAAAGTCGACGGCGTGATCTTGCCGCGCACGCGCTGGCTGGATCAGCGCGTCGATCTGCTGATGGCGCTTGGCGCGCCGTTCGTGACCCACGGCCGCACGGCGCGCGCCGAGGCGCATCCTTGGCTCGACATCGACGGGGAGGCCGCCTTCAGGGAGGCGGCGGAGCGTCTTATCGCGCTCGGACATCGCCGTATCGGCTTGATCAACGGCCCCTCGGCTTTGGCCTACGCCGGCTACCGGCGCGCGGGATATGATGCGGCGCTGCGGTCGGCCGGCCTGCTTGACGAGGGCTTGATACAGGAAGCGGCCTCCGGCCCCGCGATGGGGGCGGCGGAGACTCGCCGCCTGCTGGATCTGCCCGCGCCGCCCACGGCGCTGCTCTGCGCGACCGACCGAATCGCCATCGGCGCTCTCTCGGTCCTGTCCGAACGCGGGATGGCGGCTGGGCGAGACCTGTCCGTGATCGGCTATGACGATTTGCCTTTCGCGGCCAACACCACGCCGCCGCTCACCACCATGCGCCAGCCGATCGTCGAGGAAGGACGCGCGTTGGTCGACATGCTGGCCCGGCGCGTCGCCGGCGCGCCCGTCGCTGAACTGCAGACCTTATGGCGCGCGGAATGGGTGGCGCGCGGCACCGTCGGCCCGCCGCCTTAGCCGCGCCCAACCATCCAAGCCGAGCGGGAAACCCGTCGAACCATCCAGGGAGGAAACCATGAAGATGAGAATGTTGAAACGAAGCGCGCTGGCGGGCCTTGGCCTGCTGTCCACCGCGCTGGCCGGTCCGCTCCTGGCGCAGGACGTGGTCTTCCTATCGACCCAACTGCGGCCGATTGAGGAAGCGCAGAAGGTGCGGGACGTGCTGCTGAAAGGGGGGCCCAAGACGAGCTTCGTGACGGAAGAGCCGGCCAAGCTGAATCTCCGCGTCGAGGCGGAGATGAAGGGCGGGGCGAAGTCCTTCAGCCTGATCGGCGCCCTGCATGGCGAGATCGCGGCATTGCCGATGGACGCGATGGACAGCGTCGGCGACGTCATGGACAAGCTGAAAGACCGCGCGATCCCCGCCGCGATCGCCGACCTCGGCAAGATGGACGGCCGTCAGGTCTATGTGCCCTGGATGCAGGCGACCTATGTGATGGCGGCCAACAAGCAGGCGCTGAAGTATCTGCCCGCCGGCGCCGACGTCAACGCGTTGACCTATGAGCAATTGGGCGCCTGGGCCGAGGCGGTGCGCAAGGGAACCGGGGAACGCAAGCTCGGCTTCCCCGCCGGCCCGACCGGGCTGATGCCGCGTTTCTTCCAGGGATATCTCTATCCGTCCTTCACCGGCGGGGTCGTGTCCACCTTCAAGTCGCCTGAAGCGGAGGCGATGTGGGCCAGCTTCAAGGCGATGTGGGGGAACGTGAATCCGGCCTCCACCAGCTACAACTTCATGCAGGACCCGCTCGCCTCCGGCGAGGTGTGGATCGCCTTCGACCATATCGCCCGGCTCAAGGACGCGCTGGCCGCGCAACCCGACAATTTCGTGACCTTCCCGGCCCCCGCTGGCCCCAAAGGACGCGGTTTCATGCCGGTGGTGGCCGGCCTCGCCATTCCCAAAGGCGCGGCCAACCGCGCCGGCGCGATGGCGCTGATCGAGCATCTGACCAGCCCGGCGATTCAGTTGGCGCACGCCCGCGAGGTGGGTTTCTTCCCGGTGATCAACACCGCGCTGCCCACGGACATGCCGCCCTCGACCAAGCTGCTGGCCTCGGCGATCGCGACCCAGGCGGCCTCCAAGGACGCTCTCGTGTCATTGCTGCCGATCGGCCTTGGCCCCAAGGGTGGGGAGTTCAACAAGGTCTACATCGACACATTCCAGCGCATCGTGATCCGCAATGAGGACATCAAGACAGTGCTGGCGGCGCAGGCCCAGGCTCTGGACGCGATCATGAAGGAGACGAAGGCGCCGTGCTGGGCGCCGGACAGGGCCAGCGCCGGCCCCTGTCCGGTCAACTGAGCTGCGGTCGATGCGCCGGTCGCTGTCCGGATTGACGCCCTACCTGCTGATCGCCCCCTCTTTGGCGTTCCTGGCGGCGTTCTTTCTGATCCCCTTGGCGGAGGCTTTGCTGGTCGCCTTCAAGGGGACGGACGGCGGTTTTGGCCTTCAGAACTTCACGCGGATGGCCGGCGACCTGAATTTCGCGCCGGCCCTTCGCAACACGCTGATGATGGTGGCGGTCGCGGTCCCGATCCAGCTGGGGCTGGCGTTGGGCATGGCGCTGTTGCTGCAGAAGCTGGATCGCGGGCGCGATCTGGTGCTGTGGATATGGACCATCCCGCTCGGCGTCTCCGATCTCGCGGCCGGGATCGTCTGGCTGTCGCTATTGACCGAGCGCGGCTACCTGAACTCGATCCTCATGGCGTTCGGCTGGATCGACGCGCCGCAACGCTACCTCACTTACGAGACGCCGATCGCTCTGTTCGCAGCCGTTGTGATCGCCGAGGTTTGGCGCGCGACGGCGATTGTGTTCATCATTCTGGTGTCTGGCCTTCAACTGGTGCCGAGGGAGTATGGCGAGGCGGCGGAAGTGTTCGGGGCCAGTCCCTGGACGCGGTTTCGCAAAATCACCTTGCCGTTGCTGCGTCCCTCGCTGCAGACCGCCTTGATCCTGCGCACGATCCTGGCGTTCGAGGTCTTCGCGGTGGTGCTCACGCTTGGCGGCACGAATTTCCGCGTGCTGGTGGGCGAAGCCTACGCTTGGCAGAACGAGAACCAGAATTACGGCGTGGCGTCGGCCTACGCGATTGTCGTGCTGGCGCTCTCCCTGGCCGCGACCGTGCTTTATCTCAAGCTGCTGGGCGAGCGGCGCGCGCCCAGGGAGAAAGCCGGGGGCAAGCCATGAGTCGGCGCTTGGTCCATGTGATGATCTGGTCCGGCGTGCTCGCGCTGTCGGCCTGGGTGCTTGCGCCGATCTATCTGCTGGCGGCCTCGGCCTTCAGCGGTCGGCTGGGCGTGAACGCCTGGCCAAAGCCGCTGTTCCCGGCCGCGCCGACGATCGAGGTCTTGGCCTTCTTCTTCAAGGTGGAAACTGGCCGCGTGACCCTCACGGGCCATACCGA
>JBMLRS010000724.1:3666-14463 GCA_049240905.1 Elsteraceae bacterium | reverse complement strand
ACCATCTCGCCATGCGCCATGTTGATCACGCCCATCACGCCGAAGGTGATGGCCAAACCCATAGCGGCCAGCAGCAGGACGGAGCCAAGACTGATCCCCTGAAATAGCTGCTGGAGGAGGCCGAGCAGCCAGCGGCGATATTCCAGATCGGCGATCTTCTGCTCCGCCGCGGCCTTCAGGGCGGGATCGGTCTCGCTGGCGACGATGCCGCGCAGCACGGTCATCACGGTGGTGTCGCTGGAGGCGCCGAGGGTGTTGAGCGCGGCGAGCTTGCCCGCCGGATCAAGCGAACCGTAGCTGGCGGCGGCCAGCGAGATCTCCATCGCCTCACGAACTTTCGGCTCACGCTCCTTGGCGAGGGCGGCGCGCAGAAGCGCGATGGTCGCGTCCGAGCGCTCCTGCAGCAGGGCGACGGCGGCGGCGCGGCGTTGCTTGGGGTCCGGCGCGGTCAGGCGGAACTGGGCGATCGCGCCGTCCAGCACGCCGCGCAGGCGGTTGTTCACGACCACGACGTCCAGACTGTTCGCCGGAGCCGACCCCAGCGCCTCCCCGGTCGCGGCGTCGGTCAAGGCGAGAGCGCCGGACGGGCCGCGCCCGATCACCAGGCGGCCATCCTTCATGGTGTAGAGCGCGCTCTCGCGCATCGCGCTCAAGGCGGGCAACGAGAGCGGATCGCCCAGCGCCATCAGCTTCTCGATGGCGGCGAGCTTCTCGGAGAAATCTCGGGCGGCGAGGCCGCGCAACAGGGCGGCGAGATCGGCGGGCTTCTCCGCCGCGCCGGCGCCTTTCGGGGTCATCTTCTCAAGCAACGCGATCAGTTGGCCGCGCAAGCCGGCGTCGATCGCGATGGGGGCGTAAGTTCCGGGCGGCAGGGAAACCCCGTCGCCGGTGGCCGCGTCCTTCAACCCGCCGCCGGCGGTCAACAGGATCCGATCGCTGGGGCCAAGCGCCAAGGTTCCGTCGCGCAGCGCCTGCAGAACGAGCAGTCCTTGCTCGCCGCCCGCCGCCGCGATCGCCTCGATCGACTGGAGGTCCGGCTTCGCCATCGCCGCCACCAGTTCGGCCAGATCAGTCGCGCGAACGCTGGATGGCGCGAGCAGGCCAAGCCAGAGCGTGAGGATCAGGAGAAGTCGCATGATGCGTGAAAGTCAGTCCGGTGGAGTCGGGTTGGGTTGGTTGTTTCGCCGTCAGAGAACTTGAAAGGAATGTCCAAGAGCTTTCCTCACGCTGAGCTTGTCGAAGGGCCGGGCGAACTCTCCGCGGCTCGCCGCACGGTCACCCTTCGACAGGCTCAGGGTGAGGGCGTTTGAACAGCCGGATCCCCCGCTCCCTCATGCTGAGCCTGTCGAAGCAGGCCCGTCGACAGGCTCAGCATGAGGGGTGGGGTTGGGCCAGACGAAGGGGCGGGATTTCCCCGCCCCTTCCATTGGGCCTAGTTGGTCTTGAACTTGGGTTCGGTGCAGTTGCCGCACACCCAGGGGAAGGTCCAATCCGCCCGCAGCTTGGCGCTCTCCGGGATGAAGGGGCTCCAGGC
The DNA here is from genome assembly GCA_049240905.1 of Elsteraceae bacterium. Classification (GTDB taxonomy): domain Bacteria; phylum Pseudomonadota; class Alphaproteobacteria; order Elsterales; family Elsteraceae; genus JBMLRS01. The sequence continues at coordinate 12,929 of JBMLRS010000724.1, read as the reverse complement.
GTCGGCCTTGATCGGGCCCTTGGTCTGCCAGACGATCTGGAACTGGCCGTCGCGCTGGATTTCGCCGATCAGCACCGGCTTGGACAGGTGATGGTTGGTGTTCATGACCGACTGGAAGCCGCCGGGCGCGGTGACCTTCTGGCCGTACATGGCCTGACGGACGGCGTCGACGTTGGTGGTGCCGGCCTGCTGCACGGCCTGGGTCCACATCTTGAAGCCGATATAGGTGGCCTCCATCGGGTCGTTGGTGACGCGCTTCGGGTTCTTGATGAAAGTCTGCCACTGCTTCACGAAGGCTTCGTTGGCGGGCGACTTGACCGACATGAAGTAGTTCCAGGCGGCCAGATGGCCGACCAGGTTGGTGGTGTCGATGCCGGCCAGCTCTTCCTCGCCGACCGAAAAGGCGACGACCGGAACGTCGGAGGCCTTGATGCCCTGGTTCGACAGTTCCTTGTAGAACGGCACGTTGGCGTCGCCGTTGATGGTGGAGACCACGGCGGTCTTCTTGCCGGCGGCGGCGAACTTCTTGATGTCGGCCACGATCGTCTGCCAATCGGAATGACCGAACGGCGTGTAGTTGATCATGATGTCGGCTTCAGCGACGCCTTTGGACTTCAGGAAAGATTCGAGAATCTTGTTGGTGGTGCGCGGATAGACGTAGTCGGTGCCGGCCAGCACCCAGCGCTTCACGTCGCCGCCTTCCTTGCTCATCAGATATTCGACGGCCGGGATCGCCTGCTGGTTCGGCGCGGCCCCGGTGTAGAAGACGTTGCGGGAGGATTCCTCGCCTTCATACTGCACGGGATAGAACAGCAGGCTGTTCAGCTCTTCAAAAACGGGAAGGACGGACTTTCGAGACACCGAGGTCCAGCAGCCGAACACCACGTCAACCTTCTGAACCTGGATCAGCTCGCGCGCCTTTTCGGCGAACAGCGGCCAGTTCGAGGCGGGATCGACCACGACGGCTTCGACCTTGCGGCCCAGCAAGCCGCCGTTCTTGTTCAGATCGTCGACCATCATCAGGACCGTGTCCTTCAGCGTGGTCTCGGAGATCGCCATCGTGCCGGACAGCGAGTGCAGCACGCCGACCTTGATCGGCGCCTGCGCCATGGCGGAGCTCGCCGCCATCAACCCAACCGCGGCGACCGCGCCGGCGGCGATGCGCCCAAAAACTCGTCTCTTCATCGTATGTCCCCCTTGTCATCGCCGCATGCGCGACCAAAGCGCGCAATGCGTTGCAACATCAGGACCAAACTAGACGGACAAAGAATGAGCGGCCGGAAGGGGGGGTCATCGCCCGCAGGTCTCCCTTGCGCAGGCGCGGCGCACGCGCGCGACGCCAAGATGCGCTCAGGTTTCCTGCATGTGGGGACTTCAAGTTGCGCGAACGACGGCGACAATCATTCTTGCGCGACGATCGCGGCGCGGTCGCACAGATGCCCATAAAGGAGGCTGAAGCGCCCTGCCGACGACTCCTCGGGGGGGGGGGACGCCTTCTCCCGCCTAAACGAGCGCGTCCAGCAGGCTTTTCTGCGTGGCCCGCGCGGTCTTCAGCGTCAAGGCGGAGGCTTTATAGGTCATGGCCGCGTCGCCGAGGCCCAAAGCAGCCTCGGTGAGGTCGGCTGATCGGGCGCCGGTCACGCGGTTCGCGGCCTTGTAGAGGCCTTGGTTGGCTGTCGCGACGCCGCCGATGGCGGCCGTGAGGGCGGAACTGGACATGACCTTCTCCTCAAGACTGCGCGCAGACTATTCCTCGCGGCCGCGCCTGTCAGCGACATCGATCACTGGGCGGGCGCTATTCGTCGAAATCGGGCGGGAGCTCCACCATGCCGAGGGCGCGGCGATAGAGATCCAGAATGGTCTCCTGCTCCTCGAGTTCGCGGGCGTCGATCTTGCGTTGGCGGATGACTTGGCGCAGCACCTTGACGTCAAAGCCCGAGCTTTTCGCTTCGGAATAGATTTCCTTGATGTCGTCGGCCAGCGCCTTTTTTTCTTCCTCAAGCCGCTCGATGCGCTCCACCAGCGAGCGCAAACGTTCGACCGCGATCCCTCCGACTTCCGTCATTTCAATCCGCTCCCAGGCCCAAAGGCCGGGACCCTACCGGGGCGGAAGAGGTTCGGCAAGACCGCCGGACGCCCTCGTAAATCCCAAAGCTTTCACGTAAGGTGTCACAGATGGCTGACAATAATGACACTTCGGGAGCCGCCGCCCCGACCGCCCGCGCCGTGACCGGGAAATTCGATCCCGCCGGCTATCAGGCGATCGTTGAGGAAGCGCCCTGTTGTCTCATGAAGATGAACCTCGACGGCCAAATCCTGTTCATCAATCGCTACGCGCTGGAGTTCCTGGATCGCGACGCCGACAGCCTGATCGGCCGACCCTTGATCGGCGGGCTGATCGCTGAGAACGACGTCATGGAGCCGAGCCTGGAGAAGATCCAGGCGATGACGAAGGAGGATCCGCAGGCGATCCTGACCTTCGAGACCAAGATCCACCGCCCCAATGGCGATCGAGTCTGGCTCGCCTGGTCGACCCGGGCGCTGTTCGACAAAGCCGGGGCCTTGGTGGAGTTGCTCTCAGCCGGGGCCGACATCAGCGAACGCAAGACGCTGGAGTCGGAGTTGACCCGTCTGGCGATCACCGATCCGCTGACCGGGGCGTTCAATCGCCGCTATCTGGTCGACACCGGCGCGCGCGAGGCGGATCGGGCGCGGCGTTACGGCAGCCCCTTCTCGATCCTTGTGATCGACATCGATTTCTTCAAGAACGTGAACGACAGCTACGGCCATTCGGTCGGCGACGCGACCTTGCAGGCGCTCACTCAACTCAGCCGAAAGATGCTGCGCGGCAGCGATTGCTTCGGCCGCATGGGCGGAGAAGAATTCGCGGTTCTGCTGCCGCAGGCGGATTTGGAGCGCGCTCACCAACTTGCCGACCGGCTGCGTCTGGCCGTTCAGCGGATGGAGATCGCAACGCCCAAGGGCCCGATCTCCATCACCGTCAGCATCGGCGTGGCGCAATTGTCCGGCCCGGAGACTCGCTTTGACGAGACCCTGATCCGGGCCGACAAGGCGCTCTACGTCGCCAAGCAGACCGGGCGCAACAAGGTGGTCAGCAGCCCCAATCTGGAAAACGTCTGATTAAAGTCTTCCCCTCACCCTGAGCCTGTCGAAGGGCCCGAGGTGAAAGAAGCTGGAGAGTTTGCCCATCCTTCGACAAGCTCAGGATGAAGGGGTCACCGGCTAATTCAACCCTTATGCGGGATCGGCGCGCCGGTCTGGTGGGCTTTCTTCCAGTCCTCATAGGGCATGCCGTAGACGATCTCGCGCGCCTGCGGATCGGTCATGTCCAGGTCTCGCTCCTTGGCGGCGGCGAGGTACCATTTGGACAGGCAGTTGCGGCAAAAGCCGGCCAGATTCATCAGGTCGATGTTCTGAACGTCTGTGCGTTCCTGCAGGTGGCTCACCAGGCGGCGGAAAGCGGCGGCTTCAAGTTCGGTGCGGGTCGCGTCATCCATGGGGTCGGCTCCTTTGACTCTTATATGACGCCTTAGGCGAACTTCGCCAAGATCGGGCGCAGACAATCGGCGATGCGATCGGCCCAGAGCGCGGCCTTTTCCGGCTCGTCGATCTCGTTCTGGCGGATCTCCAGCATGACATGCGGCAGACCCAGGGATCCGGCATGGTGCGGCACGGTGAAGCCGAAGCCGTCGCGCCCATTGTAGGGATGATTGTCGCCGACGCAGATCCCGGGCAGCTTTCCCAGCGCCGCCAGGAGCGGCACGGCGATCCGTTCGTCCCGGTTCCAGACCACGCCGATCTCCCAGGGCCGGTCCTTGCCGTTCATCGAAGGGGTGAAGGAATGGACGGAGATCAGGACCGCCTGCGGATGAGCAGCGCGTCGTTCGGCCAGGGCCGCCGCCAGCGCCTGATGATAGGGCCGCCAGATCGAGGCGACGCGCGCCTCCTGCTGGGCCGGGGTCAGGCCGCGATTGCCGGGGATCGGCGTGCCGTCGCTGACCTCCGGCGAGAGGGTCGGGCTGTCGAGCTTGCGGTTGCAGTCGATGACCAGCCGCGAATAGGGCTGATAGAGACCCGGCGCGTCGAGATGGGCGGCCAGGCGCGTGGCCACGTCCAGCGCGCCGATGTCCCAGCCGATATGCTGATCGAGCGCGGCTTTCGGCACGCCCAGATCGCCGAGGCGGCGGGGAATGGCGCGGCCGGCGTGGTCGCAACAGAGGAAGGCGGCGGCGCGGCCTTCGGCGTGGAAAGGGATGGCCGGCGACGGCTCATCCGCGTCGAGCAGGGACATGGGTTAGATTCGGCCTTTCCGAGCGGCGGCTTCGGCTTGAGAGATCATCGCGCGCACGCCCTCGAGATAAGGATTGACCTCGATCGCGCGCCGCAGCGGCTTCAAAGCCGCCTCCGGCTCGTCAAGCAACAGATAAATCTGGCCGAGGCCGGCCAGCGCGCCCCAATGTCGCGGCTCCAGATCCAAGGTGCGCTGAATGTCGGCGACCGAGGCTTGAAAATCGCCCATCAGAAAGCTCACCGTCGCTCGCTTGTTCCAACCTTCCGCGAAGTCAGGCGCAAGCGCGATCATCTCGTCGAAGGCGCTCAACGCGGCGGCGTGGAGCTGCTGCGACATCGCGGCCAGGCCACGCGTCATCAGCGATTGGATCGTCGGGTCGTCTGACTCCATCCAAATCCGCCAGATCCTGGATTGCAGGGCCTCGGCCTCCATCGCGCTGAGCGCGGCGCCATGGCTCAGCCGGTCGAACAGCGCGGGCAAGCGCGGATCGCGCTGGCCGGCCTCGGCCCCGCCGGCGGTCACCGAAAGCATCATCAGCAGTCCAAAAGCGAGAGCACGGGATGGACTCATGCGTTAGTCTTGCCCGCGCTCCTCGCTTTTGCCAAGCGCCCCCGCGATTTAGCGCTGGTCGCGAACCCCGACCCTGGGCTATCCCCCAAGCCAAAATCGCCAGATGTCCATGACCGACGCCCCGCCCGATATCTCCATCGTCATTCCCGTGCTGAACGAGGCGGAGAACGTCGCCGAACTCGCCGCAGAAGTGCGCGCGGCGCTGGCGCCGATCTGTCGCTTCGAGATCCTGTTCGTGGACGACGGTTCGACCGACGCCACGGCCGAGGTGGTGCGCGGTCTGGCCGCCGCCTCGCCGCCCGACGGCAAGGTGCGGCTGCTGCGCCATGCCGAGCGCTGCGGCCAGAGCGCGGGACTGCGCAGCGGCGTGATGGCCGCGCGGGCGCCCTTGATCGCGACCTTGGACGGCGACGGTCAGAACGACCCGGCGGACATTCCCCGCCTGCTGGAGCGGCACCGCGCCGGCCCGCATGACCGCCCTCTGATGATCGCCGGTCAACGCGCCCGCCGCCGCGACTCGTTCGCCAAGCGCCTGTCCTCGCGCGTCGCCAACGGCGTGCGCCGCCGGCTGCTGAAGGATGGGCTGACCGACACCGGCTGCGGATTGAAACTGTTCGAGCGCCAGACCTTCCTGGATTTGCCTTATTTCGCCCATATGCACCGCTATCTCGGCGCGCTCGTGCTGCGCCAGAACGGCCGGGTGGAGGCGCTGACGGTAAATCACCGGCCGCGCTCCAGGGGTCTGTCGAAATACGGGCTGTTCGACCGGCTTTGGGTCGGGATCGTGGATCTGGCGGGGGTCATGTGGCTGCAACGTCGCGCCGGCGTCCCCACGCGCGTCGAGGAGGATTGAGCGTCATGGGCGTGGAGCAGATCTGGACCGGCGTCGGCTTTCTGGGCCAAGCTTTGTTCACCGGCCGCTTCGTGGTCCAGTGGTTGGCGAGCGAGCGGGCGCGCAAATCAGTGATCCCGACGCTGTTCTGGTATTTCAGCATCGCTGGCGGCGCGACGCTGTTCGCCTACGCGATCTATCGCGAGGACCCGGTCTTCATCGTCGGCCAGGGCGCGGGCCTCGCCATTTATCTGCGCAACCTCTGGCTCACCCGGCGCGAGAAGCGGGCGATCGCCGATGTCTAGCGTCGCCATCCCAAGCCGGGAGGCGGACCGCGCCGTCCTCTACGCCGCGATCGCGGTCGCCCTCGTCACGATCATCCGCGTGGTCTATCTGGCCGGGGAGCGGTTCCCGCTCTACGGCGACGAAGCGCAATACTGGGTTTGGTCGACCGAACTGGATTGGGGCTACTATTCCAAGCCGCCCATGATCGCCTGGCTGATCCGCGCCACCACCAGCCTGGTCGGCGTCCGCGAGATGGGGGTGCGGTTGTCGGCGCCGCTGCTCCATGCGGGCACGGCGATGGTGCTGCTGGCGATCGGAACCCGCCTGTTCAACGCCCGCGTCGGCGCCTGGACCGCGGTCGTCTACGCCACCCTGCCGGCGGTTAGCCTCGCCTCCATGGTGATGTCCACGGACACGCCGCTGCTGTTCTGCTGGGCGATCGCGCTGCTGTGCTATCTGCGCGCGCTGGAGGAGGATCGCTGGGGCGATTGGCTGGCGATGGGGGCGGCCATCGGCTTCGGTCTGCTCAGCAAATACGCCATGGGCTTCTTCGTTCTCTCGATCGGCCTGCATCTGTTGAGCAGCCCCGAGGGGAGGCGACGGTTGGCGTCGCCCAAATTATGGGCGGCGCTCGTCCTCGGCTTCATGATCCTGGCGCCCAATCTGATCTGGAACCTGAACAACGGCGCGGTCACCTTCAAGCATACCGGCGACAACGCCAATCTGGCCGGGCCGCTGTTTCATCCGGCCAAGCTGGGCGATTTTTTCGGCGGACAGTTCGGCGTGTTCGGGCCGATCCTGTTCGCCTTTCTGCTGATCCTGGTGATCGGACAGGCGAAGACGGTATGGCGGGACGACCGGCAGCGCCTGTTGGTCTGTTTCATCCTGCCGCATTTCCTCCCCATCCTGGTGATCGCGCTGCTGAGCCGCGCCAACGCGAACTGGGCGGCGGCGATCTATATCGCGGCGACGCCGCTGGTGGTCGCTTGGGCCTTGGACAGCGCGCTCCGGCGCAAGCTGCTGATCGCCTCCGTCGCGCTGCATGTGACCGTGGCCGGCCTCGCTTATCACCTGCACGGGTTGGCGAGCCTCTCGGGCGTCACATTGACCCGCAAGACCGATCCGTACAGCCGTGTTCTGGGTTTCGATCAGGCGGGCTTCGCGGTCGCTCATCTGCTGCGCCAAATGCCGGGCGCGGTGCTGATGACCGAGGACCGGATGCTGTTCGCGCTGCTGGCCTTCTATGTCCAGCCCCGGCCGGTGCAGGTGCAGTGGAACGGCAACGGCCGGATCGACGAGCATTTCAAGATGACCACCGACATCCGCGACCACGCCAAGGCGCCGATCCTGTTCGTGACCGAACGCGAGAATCCCGTGGACGTGACCAGCCGGTTCGAGCTGTCGGATTTCTTCGCGAAGATCCAGATCCCGATCTACGCCGAAGATGAACGTGTGTTCTTCACCTTCGAATTGCAGGGCTTCAAGAACTGATCCGCGCGCCGACGGATGCTGGGCAGGCATCCGCCGCAATTCGGCGTCTCCGCGCAGGCCTTGAAGATTTCGGCGATCGTCTCCGCCCCACCGGCGAGCGCGGCGTCGATCCGGCTGGCTGAAATCTCGCGGCAGAAACAAACGATCATCGATAGACCCTCAGGCGGCGCGCCCGCCCTCCGCCTTCTTCGACGGATTCGCGCCGAGCAGCCGGATCAGCGGCTCCGGATCGCCTAGAATGTCGGCCAGCGTATGGCGATCGAGCACGGCGAACATCGCGCGCTTGGCCTGATCGAAGATCGAGCTTAGCGCGCAGGCCGAACTGATGGAACAGGCGTCGCATTCGGCGAGCGGGGGCTCGCCCTCCGCATGGCGGACGACGGCGCCGATATTGATGCGATCGGGCGGCATCGCCAGGCGCACGCCGCCTGAACGCCCGCGCACGCCAGCGACATAGCCGGCTTTGCCGAGATCATGGACCACCTTCATCAAGTGGTTCTGCGAGACGCCATAGCCGTTCGCGATGTCCGAGATCGAGCAGACCTGATCCGGGCGGGCGCCCAGATAGATCAGCACCCGCATGGCGTAATCGGTGTAGCGCGTCAGTCGCACGATCGTCCCCCGCTCCGGAATCAATGTCCCAGTTATATATGTATTGAACATACATGATTTAATCGCTAAGAATACATATATCGAAAATACATCAATTGGCAGGCCATGCCCGACAAGCCCCTCACCTCTGACATCGACCATGACCTCCTGGGCGCCGTCGTCGCCCGCTTCTACGAGCGCGTGCGCGCAGACGAGGCGCTGGGCGCGCTGTTTGAAGGCGCGGTCGAAGACTGGCCGGCGCATCTCGCGACCCTCACGGATTTCTGGTCGTCGGTCCTGCTGACGAGCGGGCGCTACAAGGGAAATCCGATGGCCGCGCACTTCAAGCACCGCGATCGGATCACCCCGGCCCTGTTTGATCGCTGGCTCGCGCTATGGGCCGAGACGACCACCGAGTGCGCGCCGGCGGCGGTCGCGGCGCTGATGCAGGCCAAGGCCGCGCGCATCGCCGAAAGCTTGAAACTCGCCTTGTTCTTCAACCCCGCAACCCGCGCGTCCGGACGCCCCGGCGCGCCTGCTTAGGAGAGTGCAGTCATGACCGTAGAAACGAACGACCTCACCGGAGGTCGTCGTCCCCAAGGCGCGAGCGATTGGTTCGCGCAGATCTTCACCAAGCTTCTGCGCTTCTGCGCGGACCTGTTCTTCTCAAAGCGCTACGGCCACCGGGCCGTCGTGCTGGAGACCGTGGCCGCCGTGCCCGGCATGGTCGGGGCCACCCTGACCCACCTGCGCTGCCTGCGCCGTCAGACCGACGATCAGGGCTGGATCCGCATCCTGCTGGAGGAGGCGGAGAACGAGCGGATGCATCTGATGACCTTCATCGAGATCGCCAAGCCAACCTGGCTGGAGCGGATGGTGATCGTCGCCGCGCAGTGGGTCTTCTATCTGCTGTTCTTCGCGATCTATCTGGCGTCGCCGAAGACCGCGCACCGCATCGTCGGTTATTTCGAGGAGGAGGCGGTGATCAGCTACACCCGTTATCTGCAGGAAGTGGAAGAGGGGCGGCTGCCCAATGTTCCGGCCCCGGCGATCGCCCGGCGCTACTGGCGCATGGCGGACGACGCGCGGCTGCGCGACGTGATCCTGTTGGTGCGCGCCGACGAAGTCCACCATCGCGACGTCAATCACGGCTTCGCGGACTCGCTTCGCGGCGAAGCGATC
>JBMLRS010000724.1:0-3566 GCA_049240905.1 Elsteraceae bacterium | reverse complement strand
CCACCATCGCGACGTCAATCACGGCTTCGCGGACTCGCTTCGCGGCGAAGCGATCCAAGGGACGATCGCGCCCTATCCCGAGCATGCAAGCGACACGAGGGTGATTTAGGGAGTATGACATTTCCGTCATCGCGAGCCGAAGGCGTGGCGATGGCGCATTGCAAGGAAAAACAAATAAGTACCTCACCCTGAGCTTGTCGAAGGGTCTGAAGGCGGCAAGCCTTTTTGAGTTTGCCCGGCCCTTCGACAAGCTCAGGGTGAGGGCGTCTGTGGCGGACGCCCGCAAGTGAGTTGATGACGTTGGTTTTTGTCGGTTCGGGCGACGATGGGACCAAACCTCACCTTCCCTGAAACTTGCTATTGCGACTAACTCTCATTTGCGTCATATCTTCGCCACTTTCGCGCAACACCCAAACGTTCTCGGAGAGCGACCGCCGATGCCATCCGACCTGCCTTTAGCCCCGCCGCGCCCGGTTTCCGGCGCGATCATGGAGACCCGACGGGTCTACCGCAGCGAAGATCTGCTGAGCGGGGACGGCGAAGTGGTGATCAAGCATCGCGACCAGCTTTACCGATTGAAGCTGACCAGCAACGACAAGCTGATCCTGGTCAAATAACCCCCGAAACCGGTTCAGCCAGCCAGGAGCGCGCCAGAACCTCTGTCTCACGTCCTGACAAGAGGAACCCCATGGCGTCCCTGAACCCCCGTCTTCTGGCGACGGCCGCTTGGCCCGCGCTGCTTCTGGCCTCCCCGCTCGCCGCCCAAACAAACTCCGCCGCCGCCCCGCCGACGACACAGCTCGATTCCGTGTCGGTCACCGCCACCCGCTCCGCCCAACCGCTGGAGGACACGCCCAGCACGGTCTCCGTGATCGACGACGAACAGTTGAACCGCCAGGGCGCCGTCAATATCCGCGACGCCGTGCGCTATGAGCCGGGCGTCACGGTCGGCAATCAGGCCAACCGCGGCGGGCTGACGAACTATACGATCCGCGGCATTGGCGAGAACCGCGTGCGCGTGCAGATCGACGGCGTCAAGCTGCCGGACTTTCCGGGCTCCAACATCGGGCCGGGCACCTACACCCGCGATTTCGTCGATCTGGAGACGATGAAGCGGATCGAGATCCTGCGCGGCCCGTCCTCAGCGCTCTACGGCAGCGACGCGATCGGCGGCGTGGTGGCCTATGTTTCGAAGGATCCGGCCGATTATCTGGCTCAAGTGGGGAAGGATTGGTACGTCAGCGGCAAGACGTCCTACGACTCATCCGACAACAGCCGCGGCTTCGCGGCCACCGCGGCGGCGCGCACCGGCGATCTCGACACTCTGTTGGTGCTCAGCCGGCGCGACGGCGGGGAGATGAACCCCAAAGGCCACGCCGACCTCAACCCCACCCGGTATGAAAGCACCAGCCTGCTGGGCAAGTTCGTGTGGAACGCCGGACCGTCCGACCGGGTGCGTTTCACGACCGAATATCTGACCAAGCAATCGCGCTTCAACCTGTACAGCGACCGCTCCGCGACCGTGCTGGACAGCCGCGGGACCGACGACACCAACCGCCTGCGCTTCGCGATCGATCACGTGCATGACGCGCCGTTCCTGTGGATCGACCGGATGGAGACGCGGCTCTACTACACGCGCGTCAACCGCGACGAAGCGACCGCGCAACAACGCCTGACCGCCAACCAGCTGCGCCGCCGCGACACGCTGCTGCAGTACGAGCAGGAAGTGTTCGGCGGCGAAGCGCAGTTCACCACGAACACGCAGGTCGCCGGCTTGCCCAACAAGCTGACCTACGGCTTGAGCCTGGACCGCACCACCACCACCCGCCCGCGCGACCGCACGGAAGTGAACCTGGTCACAGGCGCCGTGACCAAATCCTTCGCCGGCGCGCCGGGAACCCCGGCCGAAGTTTTCCCCAACAAGAACTTCCCGGACACGGAGACGATCCAGGGCGGGGCCTATCTGCAGAACGAGATCCTGGTGGGCTCGGTGCTGCTGACCCCGGCCTTGCGCGCGGACTATTACGACCTGAAGCCGACGCCGGACCAGGCCTTCCGCAACACCAACACGCAGAATTTCCAGGTGCGCGGGCTGAACACGGTCGCGCTGTCGCCGAAGTTCGGCGCGGTGTGGAAGCTGGATCCGCGCTTCAGCCCCTTCGCGCAATACGCCCACGGCTTCCGCGCCCCGCCCTATGACGACGCCAATATCGGCTTCACCAACGGGCCGCAGGGCTATGAGATCATCCCCAATCCGAACCTCGAGCCTGAGACCAGCGACGGCGTCGAGGTCGGCCTGCGCGGCAAGTTCGGCAGGATCGCCAGCTATTCGCTGTCCGGCTTCTACAACAGCTACCGCAACTTCATCGCCAGCCAACAAGTGGGCGTGCGCAATGGATTGCTGCAGTATCAGTCGCGCAATCTCAGCCGCGCCACGATCTATGGCGCGGAGGCCAAGGCGGATTGGAAGTTCGACCCGCAATGGACGCTGTTCGGCAGCTTCGCCTACGCCGAGGGACGGGATGAATCGACCAAACGGCCGATCGATTCCGTCGCCCCCTTCACCCTGGTCAGCGGCCTGCGCTGGGACGAGTCGGAGGGTCGCTTCGGCGGTCAGCTGACCGTGACCCAGGTGCTGAAGCACAACGCGGTCAACGACCCCGCCGCCTTCCGCGCGCCGGGCTACGGGCTGCTGGACGTCTCCGGCTATTACGAACTGACGCCGACCCTGACGATCAACGCCGGTATCGAGAACCTGCTCGACGCGCGCTACTTCCAGTTCCAGGACGTCTCCGGCCTGGCCGCGAACCGCACTGACCTGGGCCGCTACGCCCAGTCCGGGCGCAGCTTCTTCGTGAACGCCACCGCCCGATTTTAGGATTGCGAGTCATTCGCATTCTTGCTAACTGATACAGCATTGGACCCCTGCCAGCCTCCGCCAGCGCCGGGCCCGCCCTTCGACCCGGTCGAACAGCGAGGCGACGCGTGACGGTGCTTTCGGACTTCAGTGACCTGCGGGCGCCCGCCGCCCAGGAGCGGTCGATCTCCGGCCCCGCCTTGTCGCTCGCCGTCCATGGCCTGATCCTCGCCGTCTGCGCCCTGACCTTCACCACGCCGCCGCCGCCCGAGACGCCGCCGGTCGCGCTGGACGTGACCCTGGCGTTCGAGCCGCCCAGCCCGCCTGCCCCGCCGCCCGGGGCCATGGCGCAGGCTCTGGCCAGCCTGTCCCGGCTGGCGTCCCCGCCAGCGGCGACCCCCTCTTCCGCTTCTCTTCCGACGGCTGCGCCACCGCCTGTCACCGAGTCCGCTCCGACCTTGCCGAGCGCGCTGGCGCCGCAGCCGCTTCCCGCACCCACCGCGCCGCCGGCTTTGGCGCCGCCCCCGCCGCCGACCCAGATAGCAGAGAGCCCGCTGCTGCCGAGCGCGAAGCTTCCGCCGCCTCCTGCCCCGCCGCCGGTCGCGGCCAAGCCCGCCGTGGCCCCGCCGCGCCCGACGCCGCCCGCCCCGAAACCGGCGCCGGCCCAAAGCGCGCCGCAGACTGCAGCAGAGAGTGCAGGGTTTGGGCG
>JBMLRS010000723.1:0-3191 GCA_049240905.1 Elsteraceae bacterium | reverse complement strand
TTTCTTGGCGAGATCAGCCAGCACGCCCCGCGCCCAATCGGTTTCTTCTCCATTTAAACGATGTAGAACTTCGCGATAGCTGTTGGCGGAGAAGCACCGGTCGATCGTCGCGCGATGGCCTTCCAGCGACGGCGCGCCTGGGTCGAAATAGAACCGCTCCACCACAGCCTGCGCCGCCTCCGCCGTCTCCGGCGCGGCGTCGATCAAAGCCTGATGCACGTCATCCATCCGGGAGGCCGCGACCACGTGCGTGGCGTAGCCGGCGTAGCGCGCGTCCGCCGCGCCCAACCGCGCGCCGGTCAGCGCCAGATACATGCCGATCGAGCCAGGGCAGCGCGACAGAAACCAGGTGCCGCCGACGTCCGGGAACAGACCGATCGCCGTCTCCGGCATCGCGAAGGCGAGATTGTCGGCGACGACGCGCAGCGCTCCATGCACCGAAAGCCCGACCCCGCCGCCCATCGACACGCCTTCAATCAACGAGATGAAGGGTTTCGGAAAGCTGTGGATCAGATGGTTCAGGCGATACTCGCGATGGAAGAAATCATGGCTGAGGGTCTGACCCGGGGTCTTCAAGGCGAGGGCGATGCCGCGCACGTCGCCGCCGGCGCAGAAGGCCCTGCCGCCCGCGCCGCGCAAGATCACGCAAGCGATCTCCGGATCCTTGGCCGCTTCCAGAAGCGGTGGGGTCATGAGGTCGATCATCGGCAGAGAAAGCGCGTTCAGCGCCTTCGGCCGGTTGATCAGGATGTCGAGAACCCGCCCTTTCTTGGTGGCGAGAACATGCGGTTCAGAAGGCTCGGTCGTCACGAAACGGCGTCTCCCGCCAGCAGGCGTCGGGCGATGATCAGGCGCATGATCTCGTTGGTTCCTTCCAAAATCTGATGGACGCGCAGGTCCCTGAGATACCGTTCGATTTGATAGTCCCGGATATAACCATATCCACCATGTAACTGAAGCGCGGCGTTGACGACTTCGAACCCAACGTCGGTGGCGAAGCGCTTGGCCATCGCGCAGCGCATCGTGGCGTCGGGATCGCCCCTGTCCAGGGCCCAGGCGCCGCGATGCAGCATCAGGCGCGCCGCCTCCAATTCCGTCGCCATATCCGCCAACTTGAACTGCAAGGCCTGGAAATCCTGCAGCTTTTTGCCGAACGCCGTTCGCTCGCCCATATAGCGCTGGGCCGCCTCCAGACAGGCGCGCGCGCCGCCGATCGAACAGGCCCCGATGTTCAGCCGACCGCCGTCCAGCCCCATCATCGCATATTTGAAGCCATCGCCCTCCGGACCAAGCCGATTGGCCACGGGGACCCGCGCGTCCTCAAGGATCACGGTGGTGGTGGGCTGGCTGTTCCAGCCCATCTTCTTCTCACGCTTGCCGTAGCTGAGGCCCGGCGTGCCCTTCTCCACCACCAGACAGGAGATCCCGCCCGGCCCGGCCTCGCCAGTTCGGACCATGATAAGATAAAGATCGCTGACCGATCCGCCGCTGATGAACGCCTTGGAGCCGTTGACGACATAGTGATCGCCGTCGCGCGTCGCGCGGGTCTTCAACGCCGCGGCGTCGGAGCCGGAGCCAGGCTCCGTCAGGCAGTAGCTGGTCAGCTTCGCCATGCTGATCAGATCGGGCAACCAGCGCGCCCGCTGCGCGTCGTCGCCGAACCGATCGATCATCCAGGCGCACATATTGTGAATCGACAGATAGGCGGCGGTCGACGGACAGGCGGTCGACAACTCCTCGAAGATCAGCGCGGCGTCCATTCGTTCGAGGCCGGATCCGCCGGACTCCTCGCGCACGTAAATCGCGGCGAGGCCCAGCGCCGCCGCCTCGCGCATCACCTCCACCGGAAAGACGCTTTCCGCGTCCCATTGCTCCGCCAGCGGCGCCATCCGCTGGGTCGCGAAGTCCCGCGCCATTTCCTGGATCGCGCGGCGTTCCGCCGACAGTTCGAACGTCACGATGCTTCCCCCATCTCATTTCGGCGGACGGTGGCGCCGCAGGATTGGCCCGTCAACGCTCCAGCCATGTCTTCACGACCTCGATTTGCGCGGGATCGAACAGCATCGGCGCATGGCCGACGCCCTCGAATTCGACCAGTTCGACGCCGGGGCGCGACGCCATGCCCAGGGCCGTCGGCCGCAACAGAATGTCCGACTCCGCGCCGCGCAGCAGCAGCACGGGGCAGGTCACCGCCTCCCAGACCGGCCAGATCGTGACGTCGGACGGATAAGCTGCGGCGAAGGCCGCGCCGATCGCCGGGTCGAAGGCGGGGCGATAGAGGCCGTCTTCCCCCTTGGCGACGCTGATCTCCGCGAAATAGCGCCAATGCTCGTCGCTCTTCAGGCCGAAAGAGACGGCGTAGGTGCGGTAATAGGCCTCGGCTTCCGCCAGATCCTTGAAATGCGGGTCGCGGGCCAGATTGCCGGCGATGCGGCTGAGCGCGGCCTTGGGCAGGAACGCGCCGACATCGTTCAGCGCCATTCGGCGGATCAGGCCTGGCTTCGCCATCGCCACGCCCATGCCGATCAACCCGCCCATCGAGGTGCCGAGCCAATCAACCTCCTTGAAGCCCCACAGATCCAGCGCGGCCATGATCTGCTGGGCGTAGACCGGCGGCTGATACAGCGCCGGATCCGGCAACCGCCCGCTGCCGCCGCGCCCGGCCACGTCGATCGCGATCACGCGACGGTCGCTTTCCATCGCTTCGCCCAGATAGTCGAAATCGCGGGCGTTGCGGGTCAGACCATGGACGCAGATCAACGGCGGCCCGCCGTTTCCGGCGCCGCGCTCGATGTAGGCGAGAGGGAACCCGTTCAGGTCGAGCGTCTGGCGGAATGGAGTTTTTGGCGGCATTGCAGTTCCGGGAGCGATGAAAGCGGACGCCTCGGACCATAAACCGCATCGCGCGGGCTCGCTTCCTCTTTTCACTCGCGATAGGCTTCGCCCCCTTCGCTTCCGCCGAGCCGATCGGCCGCCTTTCGACAAGGAAACATCAGTGACCCTCACGATTCGACCGCTTCAGCCCGACGATCGCGCCAGTTGGGAGCCGCTGTTCAAAGGCTATGGCGAGTTCTACAAGCGCCCGGTCAGCCCGGAGACGGCTGACCGCGTCTGGTCCTGGCTGATGGATCCGCATCACGTGGTCGAAGGGCTGGTCGCCTTGGACGGGGACGGCAAGGCGATCGGGATCG
>JBMLRS010000722.1:6814-9939 GCA_049240905.1 Elsteraceae bacterium | reverse complement strand
TGCTGCCGCGCGAGGTCTTCAAGATCGGCGACCGCGTCCGCGCCTATATCTTCGACGTGCGCCGCGAAGCGCGCGGCCCGCAGATTTTCCTGTCGCGCACCCATCCGCAGTTCATGGCGAAGCTGTTCGCTGAGGAAGTGCCGGAGGTCTATGACGGCATCATCGAGATCCGCGCCGTGGCGCGCGATCCCGGCAGCCGCGCCAAGATCGGCGTGATCTCCAACGACAGCGGCATCGACCCGGTCGGCGCCTGCGTCGGCATGCGCGGCAGCCGCGTCCAGGCCGTGGTCGGCGAGCTGCAGGGCGAGAAGATCGACATCATCCCCTGGTCCGGCGATCCCGCGACCTTCGTCGTCAACGCGCTGGCCCCGGCGGAAGTCGCCAAGGTCGTGCTGGACGAAGAGGCTCACCGTATCGACGTGATCGTGCCCGACGACCAGCTCAGCCTAGCGATTGGTCGCCGCGGCCAGAACGTGCGCCTCGCCTCGATCCTGACGGGTTGGGACATCGACATCATGACGGAGGCGGAGGAGTCCGAGCGTCGGACCGAAGAGTTCCGCACCCGCTCCGATCTGTTCATCGAAGCGCTGGACGTGGACGACATCATCGCCCAGCTGCTGGTCGCCGAAGGCTTCACCAAGGTCGAGGAAATCGCCTTCGTGGCGACCGAGGATCTGGCGGACATCGAAGGCTTCGACGCCGACGTGGCGGCTGAGCTTCAGAACCGCGCCCGCACCTTCCTGCTGGAGCGCGACGCGCGCTTCGAGGCCGAGCGGCTGGAGCTC
This sequence comes from Elsteraceae bacterium, assembly GCA_049240905.1. Classification (GTDB taxonomy): domain Bacteria; phylum Pseudomonadota; class Alphaproteobacteria; order Elsterales; family Elsteraceae; genus JBMLRS01. The sequence continues at coordinate 9,154 of JBMLRS010000722.1, read as the reverse complement.
GGCGTCTCCGACGAAGTGGGCGGCCTGCCGCACATGACGCCGGCGATCATGGCCGCGCTTGGCCGCAAGGGCGTGAAGACGCTCGACGACGTGGCCGACCTCGCCTCCGACGAGCTGATCGAATATGTCGGCGCGAGCGAATTGGACGAGAAGCTGGCCAACGAAGTGATCATGGCCGCGCGCGCTCATTGGTTCGAGGGCGAAGAGTCGGGCGAGGCTGGGGCGAACCCCGGCGCGTCCTCGTGACCTCGAAGGCGAATGCCCATGGAGGCGCTGACCCTTATCGCGGATCTCGATGAAGACGACGATGACGCCGGTCCGACCCGGCGTTGCGTCGCTTCCGGCGAACGGCTCGACAAGTCGTCGCTGATCCGCTTCGTCGCGTCCCCGGACGGCGTCGTGACGCCGGATCTGGAGGCGCGCCTGCCTGGGCGCGGCCTCTATGTCCGGGCGCGCGAGGCCGATCTCGCTTTGGCGGTGAAGAAGAACCTCTTCTCCCGCGCGGCCAAGAAATCCCTGCGTCTGCCTGACGATCTGACCGAGCGCGTCGGCCGCCTCCTGCTGGAGCGCGTCCAGGGCTGCCTCGGCATGGCCCGGCGCGGCGGGGCCGCCGTCGCGGGCTATGATCAGGTCTGCGACGCGCTGCGCCACGGCAAGGCCCATCTGCTGGTCCAGGCCAGCGACGGCTCCGCCGCGCCGCGCCAGCGCCTCGCGACGCTCGCCACTGGGCTTCCAGTGATCGAACCCCTTACGGCCGAGGCGTTGGGCGCGCCTTTCGGTCGCGATCGATTAGTCCACCTAGCTATATGCGGCAAATCCATTGCCGCCGCCCTGCAGGCCGCTTCAAACCGGCTGGTTGGGTTCCGCACGCCGCTTCAGGAACAACACGCGATATGACGAACGAGAACGATAGCGATCAAGGCTCCAAGAAGCCGCTCAGCCTGGGCGGCCGAGGGAAACTTGAACTGAAGCGGCCGGGGGTTCCCGGCGACGCCGGCAGCGTGCGCCAAAGCTTCCCGCATGGCCGCACCAAGACGGTGCAGGTCGAGGTCAAGAAGAAGCGCGTGATCGGGGGCGACCCCGCGCCGTCGGGACGGACCGAAGCGCCGGAGCAACCGCCCGTCGATTCTCGTCCGATGCCGGCGCCCCCGCCGGTCGTCCGCCGCCCGTTGGTGCTGCGCGAACTGACCGAGGAGGAGCGCGCCTCGCGCGTTCGCGCGCTGCATGAGCTGAAGAGCTCCGAGGAGGCCCGTCTCAAGGCCGAAGAGGAGGCGCGCCGCCGCGCCGCTGAGGAAGCCCGTCTAAAGGCCGCCGAAGAAGCCCGCCTGAAGGCGGAGGAGGAGGCCCGCCTCGCCGCCGAAGCGCTCCGCGCGCCTCCGCCGCCCCCGCCGCCGCCGCCCGTGGTCGAGGCTCCCGCGCCCGCCGTTCAGGAAGCGGCCCCGGAAGCCAAGACCGAGATGAAGGTCGAACGCGAAGCGGCCTCGACCAAGGTTGCGGTCTCCGCCGCCGCCGCCGCGGCCGCCGCCCGCTCGCGCACCGCCGCCGCGGACGAGGAAGACGAAGCCAACGCCCGCAAGAAGCAGGCGCTGAAGACCGACGTGCGCCGCCAGCCGGCGGTCCGCCGCGGCGACCAGCAGCGCCGCACCGGCAAGATGACCGTCGTCCAGGCGCTCGATTCCGATAACGCCGAGCGCATGCGCAGCCTCGCCTCCGTGCGGCGTCAGCGCGAACGCGATCGTCAGCGCGGCATGGAGCGCGTGCAGGAGAAGGTGCTGCGCGACGTGGTCGTGCCGGACACCATCACCGTGCAGGAGTTGGCGGCCCGCATGGCCGAGCGCGGCGTGGACGTGATCAAGACCCTGATGCGCATGGGCGTGATGGCGACCATCAACCAGGTGCTCGACGCCGACACGGCCGAACTGGTGGTGGCCGAGTTCGGCCACACCGTGAAGCGTCAGTCTGATTCGGACGTTGAAATCGGCATCAAAGGCGATGAGGACGATGAGGGCCAGATGGTCTCGCGTCCGCCGGTCGTCACCGTCATGGGCCACGTCGACCACGGCAAGACCTCGCTGCTCGACGCGCTGCGCTCGGCCGACGTGGCGTCGCGCGAAGCCGGCGGCATCACCCAGCATATCGGCGCTTATCAGGTCACCCTGAGCGGCGGCCAGCAGATCACCTTCATCGACACGCCCGGCCACGAAGCCTTCACCGAGATGCGCGGCCGCGGCGCCAACGTCACCGACATCGTGGTGCTGGTTGTGGCCGCCGACGACGGCATCATGCCGCAGACGGTGGAGGCGATTCAGCACGCCAAGGCGGCCGACGTGCCGATCCTGG
>JBMLRS010000722.1:0-6804 GCA_049240905.1 Elsteraceae bacterium | reverse complement strand
CTGTCAACTGCCCTCTCGTCAATCTTGAGGAAGGGACGATCGACGACGTGCCGATCCTGGTGGCGATCAACAAGTGCGACAAGCCGGACGCGAACCCCCAGCGGGTCCGCCAGGAGCTGCTGCAGCACGGGTTGGTCGTGGAAGAGCTGGGCGGCGACATCCTCGCCGTCGACGTCTCCGCCAAGACGAAGGTCGGGCTGGACAAGCTGCAGGAAACCATTCTGCTGCAGTCTGAAATCCTGGATCTGAAGGCCAACCCGAACCGCGCCGCCGAAGGCACCGTCGTCGAGGCGCGGCTGGACCGCGGCCGCGGCCCGGTCGCCACCGTCCTGATCCGCCGCGGCACCCTGAACGTTGGCGACATCTTCGTCGCCGGGGCGGAATGGGGCCGCGTCCGCGCGCTGATCGACGATCGCGGCGGTGCGATCAAGACAGCGGGCCCCGCCGTCCCGGTCGAGGTCATCGGCTTGCAGGGCACGCCCAACGCCGGCGAAGAGCTGCTGGTGGTGGAGAACGAAGCGCGCGCCCGCGAGATCGTCGATTTCCGCCAGCGCAAGAAGCGCGAGTCCGAACTGTCGCTGGTCACCCGCGGCACGGTCGAGCAGATGCTGTCGAAGATCGCGTCCGGCGAAGCCAAGGAGCTGCCGGTCGTGGTCAAGTCGGACGTGCAGGGCAGCCTCGAGGCGATCGTCGCCTCGATCAACCGCCTGTCGACCGAGGAAGTGGCGACCCGCGTGCTCTACGCCGGCGTCGGCGCGATCTCGGAAGCGGACGTGACCTTGGCCAAGGCCTCCAGCGCCCTGATCATCGCCTTCAACGTCCGCGCCAACAGCCAGGCCCGCGACATGGCCCGGCGCGACGGCGTGGACATCCGCTATTACTCGATCATCTACAACGTGGTGGATGACGTGAAGGCGGCGCTGACCGGCATGCTCTCCCCGGCGATCCGGGAAAACTTCCTGGGCTACGCGGAGATCCGCGAAGTGTTCGACGTCACCAAGTTCGGCAAGGTCGCGGGTTGCCGCGTCACCGAAGGCATGGTCAAGCGCGGCGCCAAGGTGCGTCTGCTGCGCGACAACGTCGTCATCCACGAAGGCACGCTCAAGACCCTGCGCCGCTTCAAGGACGAAGTGCGCGAAGTGCAGTCGGGCTTCGAGTGCGGCATGGCCTTTGACAATTATCAGGACATCCGCCCGAACGACTTCATCGAGTGCTTCGAGATGGTCGAAGAGGCGCGCACCCTCTAATGGAAAAAGCGCCCAGCCAACGTCGGCTGCGGGTAGGGGAGGAGATCCGGCGCGTCTTGATCCGGATCTTCGACCGGGGCGAGCTGCGCGATCCGGCCTTGGCCGACGCGCGGGTCACCGTGTCCGAGGTCCGGGTCAGCCCGGATCTGAAGAACGCCACCGCCTATGTCGCCCCTTTCGCCGGCGGCGACGCGCAAGCCCTGGTCAAGGCCTGCCAGCGCGCGGCCCCGTTCCTGCGGGGGCGTGTCGCGGCGGAGCTTGATCTGCGCCATATCCCGCGCATCGGGTTCGAGGCCGACACCACTTTCGAAGCGGCGGCCGCGATGGACCGGTTGCTGGCCAGCCCGCATGTCGCGCGCGATTTGGGCGCCGATGACGAAAAGGCGTGATCGACCGAAGGTCGATGGTTGGCTGATTCTCGATAAGCCGGTCGGACCGACCTCCACCCAGGCGCTCGGCAAGGTCCGTCGCCTCTATGGCGGCGGCAAGGCCGGCCATGCCGGCACCTTGGATCCGCTGGCCTCCGGCATCCTGCCGATCGCCTTCGGGGAGGCGACCAAGACGCTGGCCGCCATCGTCGATCGCGAGAAGACCTACCGCTTTCGGGTCGCGTGGGGGGCTGAGACCGCCACCGACGATCTGGAAGGCGCGGTCACTCAGACCAACGACCGCCGGCCGACCGCAGCCGAGATCGAGGCCGTCATGCCGGCCTTTCGCGGCGTCATCAGCCAGCGCCCGCCGGCCTTCTCCGCCATCAAGGTGGATGGGGAGCGCGCCTACGACCTCGCCCGCGCTGGAGAGGAAGTGGTGTTGGCGGAGCGGGAAGTGACCGTTCACCGGCTCGATCTGCTGGAGGCCGCCGGCGATTGGGCGGATTTCGAGCTGGTCTGCGGCAAAGGCACTTATGTCCGCAGCCTGGCGCGCGACCTGGCCCGCGCGATGGGCGCTTTCGGCCATGTCGCCGTGCTCAGACGCACCGCCGTCGGCGCGTTCGACGAGAGCCGCGCGATTTCCCTGGATTTTTTGCAGCAATGCGCGGATAACGGCCAGCTTGTAGAGCGCTTGTTGCCTGTCTTGACCGCACTGGACGACATCCCGGTGCTGGCCGTGACGGCAGCCGAAGCAAATCTCCTCCGTTCCGGTCGATCGGCGCCGTTGTCCCAGGAGCATCTTGGGACGGTCGATTTCCTGGCGCGCATTGGCCAGACCGTCGCGCTTACCTGCGACGGAACGCCAGTGGCGCTGGGCAGGATCGATCCGGGGGAAATTCGCCCGACGCGCGTGTTCAATCTTTAACGATGGAGAACCCGATGTCGATCACGCAAAGCCGCAAGGCCGAATTGATTCAAGAATACGCCCAGAAGCCGGGCGACACCGGCTCGCCCGAAGTGCAGGTCTCGATCCTGTCGGAACGCATCCGCAATCTGACCGAGCATCTGGGCTTCCATAAGAAGGACTTCCATTCCCGCCGTGGGCTGTTGGTGCTGGTTGGCCAGCGCCGTCGCCTGCTCGATTATCTGAAGTCCAAGGATCAGGCGCGTTACGACACGCTGATCCAACGCCTCGGTCTGCGCCGCTAGGACAGCGCGCGGAACCGGGAAGACCGCGTGCGGCGTCCATTGGGGGCGTCGGCGCAAAATCAGGGAATGGTGGCGCGCCGGGAATGGTCCTAGGCGCGCCTTTCCTTGATCGTCCGTAGGCTGAAGGAAAGCTATATGTTCAAGGTATTCAAGAAAGAGATCACCTGGGGTGGTCGCCAGCTGACATTGGAGACGGGTCGCATCGCGCGGCAGGCCGATGGCGCGGTGCTCGCAACTTACGGTGAGACGGCGGTGCTCTGCACGGTCGTCGGCGCTCGGGCGCAGAAGCCGGGGATCGATTTCTTCCCGCTGACCGTCAATTATCAGGAAAAGACGTTCGCCGCCGGCAAGATCCCCGGCGGCTTCTTCAAGCGCGAAGGCCGCCCCACGGAAAAGGAAGTGCTGACCTCGCGTCTGATCGATCGTCCGATCCGCCCGCTGTTCGCCGACGGTTTCCGCAACGAGACCCAGGTGGTCTGCACGGTGCTGAGCCACGACCTGGAGAATGATCCGGACATCGTCGCCCTGATCGGCGCCTCGGCCGCGCTGACCCTGTCGGGTCTGCCCTTCATGGGCCCGGTCGCCGGCGCCCGCGTCGGCTATATCGACGGCGCTTTTGTGCTGAACCCGCTGCGTGACGATCTGGCCAAGTCCGATCTGGATCTGGTGGTCGCCGGCACGGTCGAAGGCGTGCTGATGGTCGAGTCGGAAGCCAAGGAGCTGTCCGAGGACGTCATGCTCGGCGCGGTCATGTTTGGCCACAAGGCCTTCCAGGACGTGATCAACGCGATCATCGACCTGGCCGAAGCCGCCGCCAAGGATCCGTGGGATCTGCCGGTCGCCGATCCGCAGGAAACCGCGGTGAAGAAGCGTCTGGCCGAAGTCGCCGCCTCCGCCGTGCGTGACGCCTACAAGCTGACCATCAAGCAGGATCGCCACAACGCGCTGCAGGCCGCCAAGGCCGCCGCCGTCGCGACCCTGACCGAGGAAGGCCTGCCGGCCGATCTCGCCGCCAAGAAGTTCAAGGATCTGGAATCCGACATCGTGCGCGGCCAGATCATCGAGACCGGCCTGCGCATCGACGGCCGCGACACCAAGACCGTCCGCCCCATCGTCGCCGAGACCGGCGTGCTGCCGCGCAGCCACGGCTCCGCGCTGTTCACCCGCGGCGAGACCCAGGCCCTGGTGGTCGCCACCCTCGGCACCGGCCAGGACGAGCAGATCATCGACGCGCTGGAAGGCGAGTATCGCGAGCATTTCATGCTCCATTACAACTTCCCTCCCTACTCGGTCGGCGAAGTCGGCCGCATGGGGTCGCCGGGCCGTCGTGAGATCGGGCATGGCAAGCTGGCGTGGCGCGCGATCCACCCGCTGCTGCCGGCGAAGGAGAAGTTCCCCTACACCCTTCGCGTCGTCTCCGAGATCACGGAGTCCAACGGCTCCTCTTCCATGGCCACCGTCTGCGGCACCTCGCTGTCGCTGATGGACGCCGGCGTGCCGCTGCCGCGCGCCGTCGCCGGGATCGCGATGGGCCTGATCAAGGAAGACAAGGCTTTCGCCGTGCTGTCCGACATCCTGGGCGATGAAGATCACCTAGGCGACATGGACTTCAAGGTCGCGGGCACCGAGTCCGGCGTCACCGCCCTCCAGATGGACATCAAGATCACCTCGATCACCGAGGAGATCATGAAGATCGCGCTGGATCAGGCCCGCGGCGGCCGCCTGCACATCCTCGGCGAGATGGCCAAGGCGATCGACGTGCCGCGCGGCGCCGTCTCCGGCAACGCCCCGCGCATCACCGTGATCAACATCCCCAAGGACAAGATCCGCGAAGTCATCGGCTCCGGCGGCAAGGTGATCCGCGAGATCACCGAAACCACGGGCGCCAAGATCGACATCGAGGACGACGGCACGATCAAGGTCGCCGCGACCGACAGCAAGGCGGCCCAGGCCGCCATCGACTGGATCCGCGGCATCGTCGCCGAGCCGGAGCTGGGCGTGATCTACACCGGCAAGGTCGTCAAGACGATGGACTTCGGCGCGTTCGTCAATTTCCTCGGCGCCCGCGACGGCCTTGTCCACATCTCCGAACTGGCGCCGCGTCGCGTCGCCAAGGTCACGGACGTGGTTAATGTCGGCGACAGCGTGAAGGTCAAGGTCATGGGCTTTGACGATCGCGGCAAGATCAAGCTGTCGATGAAGGTCGTGGACCAGGAGACTGGTCTCGAGATCGTCGAACAGGTCGCCAACTAAGCCAAAGCCGCATGCGACCCGATCTGCCAAAGGTGATCGGCCATCGCGGGGCGGCGAAGGTCGCGCCGGAGAACACCGCCGCAGGGTTTGCGGCGGCGTCTGCGGCGGGGCTTCGCTGGGTCGAGGTCGACGCCAAGATCACGAAAGACGGGGTCGTCGTGCTGATGCATGACGACAGCGTCGACCGCACCACCAACGGCTTCGGACCGGTCGAAAGCCTGACCGCGGCCCAACTGGCGGAGCTCGACGCCGGCTCCTGGTTCTCTAGCGACTTCCGCGGCGAGAAGATCCCGACCCTTGCTGCCGCCATGGGCCAGTTCGCGCGGCTCGGCCTTGGCTGCAACATCGAAATCAAGCCAAGCCCAGGCCTGGAGGAGGAGACCGCGCGTCTCGTCGTCCGTCAGGTGCAGGCGGAATGGCCGTCCTCTCTGCCAGCGCCGCTGATGTCCAGCTTCGCGGTGCGCCGGAGCTGCCGAGAGGTTTCCTCTCGAGCAAGCTGCCCGAGGATTGGCGTGATGTGACGGCGCGTCTTCGGTGCGCCACAGTCAATCTGGGCGGTCGCGGTCTGACGCGGGAAATAGTCCAGAAGGTATCGGCCGAATATCCGCTTGCGGTGTGGACGGTCAATGAGGCATCCCGTGCGCGGGAATTGTTGTCCTGGGGCGCCGCGTCGATCATCACCGACGATCCCCATCTCGCCGTCGTCTGAGTGAATTCTGAATGAATCAATAGGCCCGATTGCCGAAACGAGCCGGCGATCCAATATCGGGACCGAGAGTTTATGGGAGTGAACCACGCGTGCTGTCGTTGAAGCCGCTCCGCCTGTCGGGGAAAGAAGTCCTGCCTCTGGTCGAAGGGGGCAAAGGCGTCGCCGTGTCGAATGGCGAGAGCTCCGGCGCCTGGGCGGCGGCTGGCGGCGTCGGCACCTTCTCCGGCGTCAATCCCGACAGCTATGATGGCGACGGCCGGGTCATCCCCGTCGTCTATCACGGCAAGACCCGGCGCGAGCGCCATGAGGAGCTGGTCGCCAAGGGCATCAGCGGCGGCATCACGCAGGCGCGCATCGCCCATGAAATGGCCGGCGGCAATGGGCGGCTGCATATCAACATTCTCTGGGAGATGGGCGGCGCCGAGCGCGTGCTGCATGGCGTGCTGGAAGGGGCCAAGGGCCTGATCCATGGCGTGACGTGCGGCGCCGGCATGCCCTATCGGATCGCCGAGATCTGCGCCCAGTACGGGGTTTACTATTACCCGATCGTCTCCAGCGCCCGCGCTTTCCGCGCCTTGTGGAAGCGCGCCTATCACCGCTTCCCCGAGCTGCTGGGGGCCGTCGTCTATGAGGATCCCTGGCTCGCCGGCGGCCACAACGGCCTGTCGAACAGCGAGGACCCCAAGGTTCCGGAGGAGCCGCTGCCCCGCGTGGCCGCCTTGCGCGCGACCATGCGCGAGTTCGGACTGAACGACACCCCGATCGTCATGGCCGGCGGCGTCTGGTTCCTGCGCGAATGGGCGGAATGGCTGGACAATCCGGAGTTGGGCCCGGTCGCCTTCCAGTTCGGCACCCGCCCGCTGCTGACTCAGGAAAGCCCGATCTCCGCCGCTTGGAAGAAGCGGCTATTGGAGCTGAAGAAGGGCGACATCGTCCTCAACCAGTTCTCGCCGACCGGTTTCTATTCGTCCGCCGTGGTGAACCCGTTCATGCGCGAACTGCAAGCGCGCTCCAG
>JBMLRS010000721.1:0-4312 GCA_049240905.1 Elsteraceae bacterium | reverse complement strand
AGGAATTGATGCGCGCGCGACAGCCGCTCCACGATCTCCGCGGCGGCGGTGACGTAGCCGACCTTCCAGCCGGTGAGCGAGAAGGTCTTCCCGGCCGAGCCGATGCGGATCGTGCGTTCGGCCATGCCCGGGAGGGTCATCAGCGAGGCATGTTTCTCCGGCGCGAAGACGATGTGCTCGTACACCTCATCGCACAGCGCGTAGCAGTCATGCCTCTTCACCAGATCGGCGATCAGCGACAGCTCCGCCGCGCTGTAGACCTTGGCGGCCGGGTTCTGCGGCGTATTGATCAGGATCAGCTTGGTCTTGTCTGAAAAGGCGGCGGCCAAGGCGGCGGGATCGAGCGTCCAGTTCGGCGGGGCGACGCGGACGAGCTTCGGGATCCCGCCGGCGCGGCGGACGATCGGCAGGTAGCTGTCATAAAGCGGCTCGATCAGCACGACCTCGTCGCCGGGCTCGATCAGGGCGAACAGGCAGGCGGCCAAGGCCTCGGTCGCGCCAGTGGTGACCATCACCTGGGTCTGCCAATCGGCCTCGATGCCATGGAAGCGCAGGTCATGGCGGGCGACGGCCTGGCGCAGCTCCGGCAGGCCCATCATCGGCGGATATTGGTTGGGAATCGCGGTCAGGCCCTCGGCTGCCTTGGCGATCACGGACTCGGGCAGGGTGGTGTCCGGAAAGCCCTGGCCCAGATTGATGGCGTCATGCGCCTTGGCCAGGCGGGACATCACTTCGAAAATCGTGGTCCCATAGCCGCCCAGCACGCTGTTGGTCTGTCGCACCGCCGAACTCCTCCGTCGCTTCTTAGGCATATTTCAACATAAAGATATCTTTATGTCATCAAGAGATGTTTCACAGCGCGAGCGGGGCGTTGTCGACCACTTCCTTCATCACGAAGAAGGTGCGGGTCTGGCGCACGCCGGGCAGGGCGATAAGGGTTTCGCTGTGCATGCGGTTGAAGCCGGCCATGTCCTGCACCCGGATCTTCAGGAAATAGTCGAAATCGCCGGCCACAAGGTGGCAGTCCAGCACGACGGTCAGCTTCCGCACCGCGGCCTCGAAAGCGGCGAAGCTTTCGGGCGTGGAGCGGTCCAGAACCACGCCGACGATCGCCAACGAACCGCGCCCGACCCGATGCGGATCGATCTGTGCGCGCACGCCGCTGATGAAGCCCTCCTCGAACAGCCGCTGGGTGCGGCGATGGCAGGTGGCCGGGCTGGCGTTCACCTTCTTGGCCAGATCGGCGTTGCTGATGCGCCCATCCTCCTGCAAGGCGCGGAGGATTTTAACGTCCGTGCGGTCCAATTCCCCAGGCATGAGAGAAGCTTCCATCTATTGAGAAATTGACGGAAGAAATAAGCAGGATCTTCGAAGAATCGCCAGAACAGAAGCCCAATTTGGCGCTAATTCGAGAGCACCTTTCAGCAGGCTTGGGCTATTTTCCGGCGACTGAATTCGCTGGAGCTCCCTTCATGTTGGAAAAATTCGAACGTTATCCGCTGACCTTCGGCCCTTCGCCGATCGAGAAGCTGCCTCGCCTGTCCGCCCATTGCGGCGACGTGGAGATCTGGGCGAAGCGGGAGGACTGCAACTCCGGCTTGGCGTTCGGCGGCAACAAGCTGCGCAAGCTGGAGTACATTGTGCCGGACGCGATCGCCAGCAACGCCGACACCCTGGTGTCGATCGGCGGGGTGCAGTCCAACCACACCCGCATGGTGGCGGCGGTGGCGGCCAAGATCGGAATGAAATGCCGGCTGGTGCAGGAAAGCTGGGTCCCGCATGAGGACGCGGTCTATGACCGGGTCGGCAACATCCTGCTGTCGCGGGTGATGGGCGCGGACGTGCAGCTGGTGGACGAAGGCTTCGACATCGGCATCCGCGAGAGCTGGGAGGCGGCGCTGGCCGACGTGAAGGCCAAGGGCGGCAAGCCCTACGCGATCCCCGCCGGCGCCTCGGTGCATAAGTTCGGCGGGCTCGGCTATGTCGGCTTCGCGGAGGAAGTGCGGGCGCAGGAGAAGGAACTCGGCTTCAAGTTCGACTATGTCATCGTGTGCAGCGTCACCGGCTCAACCCAGGCCGGCATGGTCGTGGGCTTCGCCAAGGACGGCCGCCAGCGCAACGTGATCGGGATCGACGCCTCCTTCACCCCCGCCAAGACCAAGGCGCAGATCCTTTCGATCGCGCAGAACACGTCAGCCCTGATCGGCGGAGCCGAGATCACCGAGGACGACATCATCCTGAACGAGGATTACGCCTACCCGGTCTATGGCGTGCCCTCGAAGGAGACGCTCGAGGCCATTCGCCTCAGCGCCCGCCTGGAAGGCATGATCACCGACCCGGTCTATGAGGGCAAATCCATGCAGGGCATGATCGACCTCGCCCAGAAGGGCTTCTTCCCCAAGGGCGCGAAAATCCTCTACGCCCATCTGGGCGGCGCGCCCGCGATCAACGGCTACAGCTACACGTTCCGGAATGGTTAGAGGGTGAACCTCGGCTAGAAACAAGATCGGGTCACGTCGAAGCCGATCTTGTTCAGAACCTCCTGGAAAACAACGCGTTTTCGGCTTTTCGCGATTCAGGCTAAGTCGAAAACGCGTTAGGGCGATCAACCCTTGCCGGGGAAGGGCGGGGGGACGGTGTCGCGGACGCTGGGGTGGGCCATCATCTTGGCGAGGTAGGCGCTGAGGGCGGGGGAGCCCTTCACTTTGGCGCCCGATTCCGGCCCCCGCGCGGCGTAGTAGAGGATCGGGGTGACGAAGGCGTCGGCCAAGGTGAAGGCGTTCCCGACCAGAAAGCCGTTGGCGCAGCCCTTCTCGATCACGTCCAGCGCCTTGATCATGGCGGGCAGGCCAGCGTCGATCTTGGCGCGGTCGGGCTTGCCGTCGGGCGTGTCGGGGAACAGGTAGCAGACCAGATATTCGCGGATAATCGCGCGGTCGATCGTGGTCAGCACGAGGGACAGCCACTCCTCCACCTTGGATGCTAGCTTGGGGTCGCTCGGGATCAGCGCGGGGCCGGGGAAGGCGCGGTCGACATAGGCGCAGATCGCGCGGGTCTCGCACAGCGTGAAGTCGCCATGGCGCATGACCGGAATCTTGCCGTAGGGGTGGATCGCGTCGACCTCCGCCGTGTGCGGCGAAACCGGCGTGACCGTGACCGGCGCGCCCTTCTCCGCGCAGGCGATGCGCGCCATCCAGACGAAATTGCTCTGCGGGAATCCCAGAATTTCAAGGTCGCTCATCACTCGTTCCCTTCCATGGTCTGTAGGGAAAATTACACCGCCAGGTGGTCAAGACCAGTCAAATCTTCTCCATGAATTGGACTGACGCTGCCTCGCTTCGCCCCTCATCCGAGGGGAATGCGGTGAGTGAAGGCGAAGACCGCGGTCGTTCGCGCGCGAAGGATCTCGATCCGGAGAGGCCGAGCCGACGGATGGTTGGCGCGCCAGTCTGGGCGTCGACGCCCAGTCGATTTCTTTCATTGGCTTGCCGACGGTCGCGGTTCCCTTGAAACTGTCAGTCTCGCCGACTGGCGTTCAACTGATCGGCCGTCCCTGGTCGGCGCCTTCGCTGTTGCGCGTCCCCCGTCGGCTGAACAGCGCCGACGCCACCCAGGCCCCCATCGCAGGAAGCATTTGATGTTCGAGATCAATATCCCTGAAGTCCTCGCCGAAGTGACGGCCGCTTTTCACCGTTACGAGAAGGCGCTGACCAGCAACGACGTCACCGTGCTGGATGAGCTGTTCTGGAACGACCCGAAGACCGTCCGTCTGGGCATCACCGAAAATCTTTATGGCTGGGACCAGATCGCCAGCTTCCGCGCGGGCAGGCCGGCCAAAGGCTTGGCGCGCGGCATCCACAACACGGTGATCACCACTTTCGGGCGCGATTTCGGCACGGCGAACACGGAGTTTCAGCGCGTCGGCGGCGCGCGCAAGGGACGCCAGAGCCACACATGGGCGCGGATGCCCGAGGGCTGGCGCATCGTGGCGGCCCATGTCAGCTTCATGGATGAGCCGGCGAGCTAAATCCAACGGAATTTCGTGGATAGCCGAGCCTTTCTGTGCGAGGCTCGCCCTATGGATCGGCTATATGAGCAGCTCGACGCCTACAACGCGCTTCCGCTGGCGGAGCGCGACGCGTTCGAGGCGGGGCTTTGGAGCCGTTTCGGCCAGCGAAAGACCGTCTTGATCCTCGACATGTCCGGGTTCTCAAGGATAGCGCGGTCGAAGGGCATCGTCTTCTATCTCGCGATGATCCGCAGGATGCAGGGCGTGGCTGGGCCCCTGGTGGCGGCCCATCACGGATCGGTG
>JBMLRS010000720.1:0-4656 GCA_049240905.1 Elsteraceae bacterium | reverse complement strand
GAGTTCCGGCACATGCATGAAGCGATTCTCGAAAATCGTCTCGGTGATCATCGACGCGCCGTCGGCCACGGCCATCATGGTCATGAACTGGGCCTGCATGTCGGTCGGGAAACCGGGGTAAGGCTCGGTCATCGCGTCCACCCCCCGCAGCCGCTCCTGTAGGCGGGCGACCCGCATGCCGTCCTCCGTCGCCTCCACGGTCACGCCAGCTTCGCGCATCAGTTCGACAAAGGTCGGCAGGAAGTCCATCCGCGTGCCGGTCAGCCGCACGTCGCCGCCGGCGATCGCGACGGCGCAGGCGAAGGTGCCGGTCTCGATCCGGTCCGGCGCCACGTCATGTTCGGCGCCGTGCAAGGCCTCGACGCCGTCGATGGTCAGCGTGTCGGTGCCGACGCCGCTGATCTGCGCGCCCATCGAGATCAAGCATTGCGCGAGGTCGCCGATCTCGGGCTCGCGCGCGGCGTTGACCAGGGTCGTGCGCCCTTTGGCCAGCGTCGCGGCCATCAGCAGGTTCTCGGTGGCGCCGACCGAGACTTGCGGGAAGACGAAGCGAGCCCCCACCAGCCCTTTCGGCGCGCGCGCCTCGATATAGCCTTCCTGAAGGTCGATCTCCGCGCCCATCGCGGCGAGCCCCTTCAGATGCAGATCGACCGGGCGTGTGCCGATCGCGCAGCCCCCGGGCAGCGACACGCGCGCCTGCCCGAATCGCGCGACCAAAGGCCCCAGCACCAGGATCGAGGCGCGCATCTTGCGCACCAGGTCATAAGGCGCGGTGGTGTTGGTGACGTTGTTGGCGGTCAGCGCCAGCACCTTGCCCACATGGCCGCCGTTGGGCGCGAAGCCCTGCATCTCCACCGTCACGCCATGCTGCGACAGCAGGCTCGCCATCGTCGCGATGTCGGCCAGATGCGGCAGGTTGCCGAGGGTCAAGCGCCCCTCGGTCAACAGACAGGCGGGCATCAGCGGCAGGGCGGCGTTCTTCGCGCCGCTGATCGGGATCTCGCCGTAAAGCGGCCCCCCGCCTCTGATGAGGATGCGGTCCATGGATCAGATCCGGGGCAAGGTGACGCCGGTCTGCTTCATGTATTTGCCCGCGCGGTCGGCGTAGGAGACCTCGCAGGGCTGATCGCCCTTCAGGAAGAGGAACTGGCAGATCCCCTCGTTCGCGTAGATCTTGGCCGGCAGCGGCGTGGTGTTCGAGATTTCGATCGTCACATGGCCTTCCCACTCGGGCTCCAGCGGAGTGACGTTCACGATGATGCCGCAGCGCGCGTAGGTCGATTTGCCCAGGCAGATCGTCAGGATGTCGCGCGGAATCCGGAAATATTCGACCGTGCGGGCGAGCGCGAAGCTGTTCGGCGGCACGATGCAGACGTCGGTCTGACGCTCCACGAAGCTCTTCGGGTCGAAATGCTTGGGATCGACCAGGGCCGCGTCGACGTTGGTGAAGATCTTGAACTCATCGGCGACGCGGGAATCATAGCCGTAAGACGACAGACCGAAAGAGATGACCCCTTCGCGCTTCTGCCCCTCGACGAAGGGCTCGATCATCCCGTGCTTCGTCGCCATGTCGCGAATCCAGATGTCGGACATCACCGGCATGGCTTGAAAATCCTTGGCTTTAATGGAAACGACATCTTGTAGCGGATGCGGCGTGATCGGCGCAACCGGCGCGTCGAGCGCGGCTCTGCCGCGCTGTTGAGCCTTGCGGCGCTTCAGATTGTCCCGCAGGCGCTGCGCCTCCAGCGCGCGGCGCAACTCGGCCGGAGTCGGCGGTTTATCTGTCATCATCCGTTCAACGGGTCAGAGCCAAGAAAATCGCGCCCAGCCCGATCGCCAGCGCGGCCGCGATCAAACCCGCCTCCAGCCCTCCCGTCCAGTCCGCCAAAAGGCCTGCGCCCAGCGGTCCGAGCATCTGACCGACGCTGAACCAGGTGGTCAGCAAGGCGATCTGCCGCCCTGCCGCGGCGCCGGATTGTTCACGCGCGGCGGCGAAGGTCATCGCCGTCAGCGCCACAAAGGTGCTGCCCCACAGCGCGGCGCCCGCTAGGGCCGCCCAAGCGCTGGCGAACAGGATCGGCGACAGGATGCCCAAGGCTTGAACGCCATGGGCCAGCAGCAGAGCGCGTCGCCAGCCGATCCGTCCGCCCAGCAGGCTCCAAAGGACGACCGACGGCATGGCGGCGAGCCCGGCGAGCGTCCAGGCGCGCGCGCCGATCTCCGCCGTCGCCGGATCCGCCTTCAGCAAGGCGACCAGAAAGGTGCCGGTCACGATGTAGCCGGCGCCCACCAGGCCGTAATCGGCGATCAGCAGGGCGCCTTTCGCGGTCAGCGGTTGCTTGGCGGGCTTGGCGTCGCTGCGGGCGTCGCCCTTACCTTGGATCGGCAGCACGCAGAACCAGGCGATCAGCCCCAGCGCGACGGAGAGGCCGCCGAGCGCCATCCATTGCTCGTGCCAGCCGAGGCGCGACGCCGTCAGATCCACCACCAGGCCTGAGAGCGCCGTGCCGCCGCCGACCCCGATGAACGGAAAACCGGAGAGCGACGCGCGTCCGGCCTCCGTGATGCGATCGAGCGTCATCGCCGCGGCGAGGAGCAAGGCGCCCGCGCTCGCCACCCCGGACAGAAAGCGCAGCGCCCCCCAGACCACGAGGTCGCCGTCGAACCCCATTCCGATCGTCGTGGCGACGCTCAACAGCAGGCAGGCCCGGAAGGGCCAGAGCCGCGCTTCGCCCGACGGCATCCAGATCGCGCAGAGCGAGCCCGCGAAATAGCCGGCGTAATTGATCGAGGCCAGCAATCCGGCGGTCGCCGCGCTCAGCCCCGCTTCCGCCATCATCGCCGGCAAGATGGGGGTGTAGGCGAAGCGGCCGATCCCCATCGCGACCATCATCGCGGCGATCGCGCCGAGGAGGGCCGGCGTGAGAGAGGGGGTGGGGGAGGACGCCGACATGACCCATCGATATCTTGCGTTGCGGCGGCGCGCCAAGCCCGCTATCGCCGATCGGACGACATAGGAGCTATGCGTGGCGCTGAAGCTGGTGATTCTGGATCGCGACGGCGTGTTGAACGTCGATCGCGCGGACTATGTGAAGACGCCGGACGAGCTTGCGCCGATCCCCGGCGCGGCGGAGGCGGTTGGCGCCTTGGTCCAGGCCGGTCTCTCCACCGCGCTGGCGACCAATCAGGCCTGCGTCGCCAAGGGGTTGGTGTCTCTGGAGACGCTGGAGGCGATCCATCGCAAGCTTGCTGGCGATCTGGCGAAGGGCGGGGGACGGCTGGACCGCATTTATGTCGCGCCGGAGGCGTCGGACGCGCCGAACGGGCGGCGGAAGCCGTCGCCGGCCATGTTGATCGAAGCGATGCGCGACCTCGGCGCGCAGCCCACGGAGACGGCGTTCATCGGCGACGCTGAGCGGGACTGGGCGGCCGCGCGCGCCGCGGGCGTCCGGTTCCTTCTCGTGCGCACGGGCCATGGCCGAAGGACGGAGACGGCGCTGGCGGGCGAGGACGTGGCGGTCTTCGATGATCTCCGCCAAGCCGTCGCGGCGCTGCTCGCATGAGGCGGGCGCTGCGCGGCCTGGCGTGGATCTTCGCCGCGCCATTTCTGTGCTACGCCGCCGCCGCCGCGATCTTCGCCATGACGCCGGCCAATCATGATCGCGTCGCCCCGGTGGAAGGCGTTCGCATCTATGTCGTCTCGAACGGGGTTCACACCGATCTGCTCCTGCCGCGCGCCGCCGCTGGGGTCGATTGGCGTACGGAGTTTCCAGTCGGCGATTTTCGCGCCGCGGCGGAGGACGCCGCCTATATCGGCTTTGGCTGGGGCGATCGCGCCTTCTACATGGCGACGCCCTCCTGGTCGGACGTGAGTCTCGGGTTGGTGTGGGGCGCTTTGGTCGGCGCCGGGCCCGCCGTGATGAAAGTCGGAAACTACCTGGAGCCGGATCCGGGCGACCGGATCGCCACGGAGCTTCTGACCGAGGAGGAGTATCATCGGCTCGCCGCCTATGTGCGCCGCAGCTTGGTGCGAGGCTCTGATGGGCGGCCGTTGCTCTATCCGAACAGCGGCTATGGAGATCACGACGCCTTCTACGCCGCCGCAGGGCGATATTCCGCCTTGCGCACCTGCAACGACTGGCTGGCGGCGGGCCTTCTTGAGGCAGGTCTCAAGGCGCCCCGTTGGTCTCCTTTCGCCTCGCCGATCCTCTGGTGGTTGAGCAAGACCGATCCACAGGGTCCGAGAGCGTGAAATTGGCGTCTTTCATCAAAATGATATAGATTTTGTCTACGTCATTTTGTAGAGAGTGATTAGTGGGAGCGTGTCGCCCTCCAGCAAGCCTCGCAACGAACGCCTAAGCACGCCGGATAGCCCGAATGAAAAAATCAGAACACCGAGACGTCAAGGATCGCGACGACAGGGTCGGCAGGCTCGAGTTCCTCGGGGTCGATCAGCAAGCAGGCGCCGCCGTCGCGCAGTTCCTGCCCGTCATGAGCGCCAAAATGTCCGAGATTCTCGGCGGCTTTTACGATCATGTGCGCCGATATCCGTCAATGGCGGGAATGTTCAACGGCGACGCCGGCATGGCGCGCGCGGGATCATTGCAGAAGACGCACTGGGAGCGGCTGTTCTCCGGCAAGTTTGACGACGATTAT
>JBMLRS010000719.1:0-1545 GCA_049240905.1 Elsteraceae bacterium | reverse complement strand
AAGCCTCCAACCGCACCAGCAGCGACGTGCAGACCGTCGCCAGCGCGGCGGACGAACTATCCTCCTCGATCGCGGAGATCAGCCGGCAGGTCGGCGAATCCTCCACCATCGCGGATCACGCCGTGCAGGAGGCGCAAGCGACGAACGGCGCGGTGAGGCAGCTCGCCGACACGGCGCAGCGGATCGGCGAGGTGGTGAAGCTGATCAACGAGATCGCGGCCCAGACCAATCTTCTGGCCCTGAACGCGACGATCGAGGCCGCGCGAGCGGGCGACGCGGGCAAGGGCTTCGCGGTCGTCGCCTCGGAAGTGAAGAATCTCGCCAACCAGACCGGCCACGCGACGCAGGAGATCGAGCAGCAGATCGTCGAGATCCAGCAGCAGACGCAATCGGTGGTCGGCGCGATCGACGGGATCGGCGGAACGATCGGGCGAATGAGCGAGATCGCGACCTCGATCGCCGCCGCCGTGGAGGAGCAGGGCGCCGCCACCGCGGAGATCGCGCGCACCGTCGCGCAAGCCGCAGGCGACGCCCAGCAGGTCAACGACACGATCAAGACCGTCACCCAGGCCGCCGGTGAATCTGGGCAGGCGGCCGATCGCATGCTATCTGGCGCGGAGGGATTGGCCAGCGAGGCCGACGTTCTGGTCAGGGAGGTCGATTTGTTCTTAGCGAAGGTTCGTGCCGCGTAAGTTCCAGAAGGCGGCGTCTCAGCGACGGACCCCGGCCGCCTCCTCCCATGCGCCGGCCCGCAGCGTCGAGATCTTGAGGCTTGGCGCGCGCGGCGACGGCGTGGCGGAGGTCGACGGCGTCGATTGGTTCATCCCCTTCGCCTTGCCTGGGGAGCTGGTGCGCGCGCAGCCCGCCGCCCCGCGCGGCGACGGCCTCGCCGCCAAGATCCTGGAGATCGAGCGCGCATCAATCGACCGGATCGCGCCGGTCTGCCGCCATTTCGGGGCCTGCGGCGGCTGCGACCTCCAGAATCTGGCCCCAGCCCCCTACGCGGTCTTCAAGCGCGACCGCGTTTTTGCCGCCCTCAAGCGTCGCGGCTTCGAGCCCGGCGAGATCGAACTGCCCGAACCAGCGCCCGCCGCCGCCCGTCGCCGTCTGGCCTTGGCGGCCCTCCGCACCGCCGACGGCGTGGTTTTGGGCCTGCATCAGCAGGGCACGCATCGGATCGAAAAGCTGCTGGAATGCCCGATCGCCGATCCCTCGCTGGTCCGGTTCTTCGCCCCCGCCGCAGCCTATCTCGCGACATGGCTGCGGCAGGCGGCCAAGGCCGATCTGATCGCGACCGTGACCGAAGCCGGGCTGGATCTGCTGATCGAGGGACCAGCCCCCAGCGACGCCGCGCGCGTCGCCGCCGGCGATTTCATGGAGCAAGCCGGCGTCGCCCGCCTGTCCTGGCGCGCCGGCCCGGCCGCCGTTTCGGAGACCGTGCTGACCCTGGCGGATCCGACCATCCTGCTCAGCGGTCGGGTCACGCCCCTGCCGCCAGGCGGCTTCCTGCAGGCGACCGCCGCTGGCGAAGCCGCGATCGTGGCC
>JBMLRS010000718.1:0-3993 GCA_049240905.1 Elsteraceae bacterium | reverse complement strand
AGCCGAACTGGAAGCCCGCGTGCAAGGTGCCGACCACGATCAGCGCAAGCCCAAGATAGACATGCGCGGAGAGCCAATCCTCCAGACGGCCCGGGCCCTGCGCGTATTGTCGCTTGCGCACGCCGAACCACATAAGCCACAGGATCAGGGCCGCGCCAACGCCGCCTAGCCCGTAGCCCGCCCAAGTTCCGCCATTTCTTGGCTCCAAAACCGGCTTATGGCCGATGTAGACAACCAGCGAGACCAGCGCGAGGGCGACCGCCCACTTCATGTAGCGGAAGCGGGCGTAGACCAGAAAGCTCTCGTGGCTTTGCGCGGAGACGCGCGCTTCCTGCTTAGCCTCGGCGCGGCCCTGGGCGGGATTAGCGGCGTTCATGGACCACCTCGATGAACTGCTGCGGGTTCACGCGGATCGCCGCGCCGGTCGGGCAGGCGCGGACGCAGGCCGGACCGCCGCGCACGCCCTGGCACATGTCGCATTTCACCGCATGTTTGCCGCCAGTGGCTTTTTGATGCGCCTCTTCGGAATGATCCTCGCCCGGGCCGCTGCCGAACCCGAAGAAGAGCCAGCTCAGAAGCCCCGGCTTCTTTGGAGGCGTCGCGGCCATGTGGATCACGCCGTAGGGGCAGTTTCGCTCGCAATTGCCGCAACCGATGCAGGCGTCGCTGATGAACACCTCGCCGCTCGGCGCGCGGTGGATGGCGTCGGGCGGGCAGTCCTTCATGCAATGCGGATGCTCGCAATGCCGGCAGGAGGTCGGCACATGGATGCTGGCGTAGGTCGGCCCCGCCTCGCGGTCCAACCGGCTGACGCCGTGATGGGTCTCCGCGCAGGCCTTCTCGCAATTGTCGCAGCGCACGCAGAGCGACTCGTCGATCAACAGCACGTCCGTTGCTTCGCCGATCCCTTGCTCCATGAGGAACTGGATGATTCCTCCCGCGCTTTCGCTGGCCTGGCTTCGCACGTTCGACTGCAATCGCGCCTGCATCTTCGCCTCGACGCTGCTGCGGATGCCGGAGTGGCGCGACATCAGGTCCCGAAGCGGCGCGGCCTGCAGCTTGATCGCCTCCGTCGCCACCGCCGCCGTGACCGAGGCGGAGCGCGCGGCCTGCGTCACCACCGCCATCTCGCCCACGTAGTTGCCGGCCGGCACGTAGGACAGAACGATGTCGCGCCCCGCGATCTTGCGGCTGATCGTCACGGAGCCGCTGCGGATCAGATAGAGGCAGTCGTCGCTCTCGCCTTCCTCGATGAGCTTGTCGCCTTTCTTGAACGAC
Source organism: Elsteraceae bacterium (assembly GCA_049240905.1). GTDB lineage: Bacteria > Pseudomonadota > Alphaproteobacteria > Elsterales > Elsteraceae > JBMLRS01. The sequence goes on along the minus strand of JBMLRS010000718.1, from coordinate 2,715 downwards.
ACGATCTCCGCGACGCGCACCAGGTCCTGCAGATCCTCCGGCTTCGCAGTCGGGGCCAGATAGGTCTGCACCTGACGAATGATCGCCGCGTCGTCGATCACCTTCTTCGCCGTCGGCAAAGAGCGGGTGAGCCGGATCATCATGTTGCGATCGACTTCGAGCAGCAGCGCGGAGTCGCGCGCCACGACGGTCGCGGTGCGCCGCCGGCCCGACAGCAGACCCATCTCGCCGAAGAAATCGCCGGTCTTCAGCGTGACCATCTTCGTGGCGTCGTTGGGATCGATCTGGATGCCGACCGACCCTTCCATCACCGACCAAAAGGAGTTGGTGTAGTCGTTCCGCTCGAACACCACTTCGCCCGGTTGGAACCGGCGCACGTTGCTGGCGAGCAGGAATTCGCGAATCTGCAGCGAGGTCAGGCTGCCATAGACCGGCAGGCGGGCCTGAATCAGAGCCACGACCTCATTGACCTTAAGGCCGGTCCCCCCAGCGTCCAGCTTCGCCTGCAGCAAGGGTTCGTCGGCGGGCGGTATGCGGTTTCCTTGTATGAATTCAACAACCTCATAGCCCTGATTCATGCACTGCTTAATCAAGGGGTAGCCAGCCAGGGCGCCGATGATGTGCAGACCCGGCACGTTCGATTCGTAAGTGTCGCTGACCTGCGGCACGGCGGCGGGGTTGGCGTTCGGGAACTCGATCCCGCAGGATTCGACGAACTTGCGGGGCGGCAGCGCCCCGATGCGGGCGATGATCCGGTTCGCCTTGATCCGATGGGTGCCGTCCGGATTTGTCACAACGAACGTGTCAGGCTCAATCCGATCGGGATTGGCGCTCATCACGAGATTGAGGCGACCCTCCTTCTCAGCCTTGCGCACGAGCGCGACGTTGGCCGGCTTGGCGTAGGTGAATTCCGGCTGGTTGCAGATGATGGTGACCGTGTTGCGATCGCACAGGCCGAGCGCGTTCTCCAAGCCGGCGTCGCCGCCGCCGATGACGATCACGTCCTCGTTGTTGTAAGCGTCGGGATCGTCCAACTGGTATTGGACGTGCGGCAAATCAGCGCCTGGAATCGTAAGCTTGCGCAGATTTCCCTGCAGTCCGATCGAGAGAATCACATATTCGGCCTCGATCGCCGTTCCGTCCGCGAGCGTCAGCTTGAAGTCGCCCTTGGCCCCGGTGATGGCGGTGACTTCGGAATTGAATCGGACGTTCGCCTTTCCCGCCGCCAGGCCGGACTCGAACCCGTCCAGGATCGTCTCGCGCGCCCCAGCGTCGAAAGTCACGTCGCTGCGCAGCGGCAAAGCCTCCGGCGAGGCCATGACATGCTTGCGTTTCTGGTACTTATAGATCGTGTCGCTCAGATGGTTGGTGCGCTCGAGCAGCACGTGCGGCACGCCCAGCTTTCCCGCATGAGCGGCGGCGCTGATGCCAGCGGGCCCAGAACCTACGATCGCAATCTTCACCCGTTCCGCCAAGGCGCCCTCACTCCAAAGATCGACCAAGCTCATGCATCTGGATATTGTTCGGTCGAGGCTTTATTTCACAAACCAGGGGTGTTATTAGGTCGTGGTCGGTAGAACCTGCACTTCCCGTTTCGTCGTTCGATCTAAATACTGGGCAACAACCGTACCCCGTCTATCCGTCCCATGTGAAGTTTGACATCATGATCATCGAAATCGGACATTATTTTTTGATCGTCGCGCTCTGCGTCGCTCTGGCGCAAAGCGTGCTTCCGCTGATCGGCGCGCAGCGACGCGACGCCTCCTTGATGGCATTCGCGTCAACGGCGGCGGTGGCTCAGTTTCTGCTGGTGGCGGGCGCTTTCGGCGCCTTGACCCACGCGTATGTGACGTCCGACTTCACGGTTCTGAACGTCGTGCAGAACTCACATACCAGTAAGCCGTTGATCTATAAGATCTCTGGCGTGTGGGGAAACCATGAGGGCTCGATGCTGCTCTGGGTTCTGATTCTCACGCTGTTCGGCGCTGCGGTCGCGATGTTCGGCGCAAATCTGCCAGCCAGCCTGCGCGCGCGGACCTTGGCCGTGCAGGCCCTGATCGCCGTAGCCTTCCTGCTGTTCATTCTGTTCACCTCAAATCCATTCCAGCGGGTCTTTCCGCCGCCGCTGAATGGCAATGACCTTAACCCGCTGCTGCAGGATCCCGGGCTGGCGATCCATCCGCCCTTCCTCTATCTGGGTTATGTAGGCTTCTCGATCGCGTTCTCCTTCGCGGTCGCCGCCCTGCTGGAGGGGCGCGTCGACGCCGCCTGGGCGCGCTGGGTGCGCCCCTGGACCTTGGCCGCCTGGGTCTGCCTTACGATCGGCATCGCGTTGGGCAGCTGGTGGGCCTACTACACGCTGGGCTGGGGCGGTTGGTGGTTCTGGGATCCGGTTGAGAACGCCTCCTTCATGCCCTGGCTGGTCGGCACCGCGCTGCTGCATTCGGCTGTCGTGGTGGAGAAACGCGACGCGCTGAAAAGCTGGACGATTCTGCTGGCGATTCTCACTTTCTCATTGAGCCTGCTGGGCGCTTTTCTGGTGCGGTCCGGCGTGCTGTCGTCGGTGCACGCCTTCGCGGTCGACCCTGCGCGCGGCGTTTTCGTTTTGTTGATCCTCGCGGTGTTCGTGGGCGGCTCGCTGTCGCTCTACGCGTGGCGCGCTCCCTCGATGCAGGGCGGCGGGATGTTCGCGCCGATCAGCCGCGAAGGCTCGTT
>JBMLRS010000717.1:0-5664 GCA_049240905.1 Elsteraceae bacterium | reverse complement strand
GAAATCGTAATCCTTGATGTCGACGCCGAGCGCGGCCGACGGTTCGACGCCGACTGGCCCGTGATCGACCTCCCACCGGTGCCGCGATCATCGAGCCCCCTTTTGCTCGCGCGCGGAACCGCCGCGCGAATCGAACTTCAGGCGCCCGCCGGCCGCCGGCCGGTCGCCTTGGATTATCTCGGCGATCTCAGGATTCTTGCGTTTGAGGGCCGATGGACCCTGGACCGCCTGCACACTGGACGCAATCTGCTCCGCCCTACCGCCGCCCATCTGGTTCCCCTCGGATCGACGCTTGCGCGCAATCCGACGCAGCCGCGGCGGATCGTCCTTTGGGTGACGGCGGGAAAGGACGCGGTCCCCGGCCCGTTCCAGGGGGCGGTCACGCTCGACGACGGCGCCAGGATCCCTTTCGCGGGAACCGTACTGACGCCCGTACCGCCCGCGACGCCGATGCCGGTCGGCGCTTATCTGGAGCGCGCCCCTCATCTCGACTGGTTCTCGCGCGACCCAAGCCTGGGCGACGCGCAGGCGTTTTGCGATTTGCAAACCCTGGCGCGGTTTGGGCTGACGGCCGCCGCGCCGCCGCTGCCGATCCCGTTCGGCGACGCCGGGCCGCTCTACGCCAAGCATCTGCAAGCCTTGCGCGATTTGGGCTTCAAGGGCCCGATCCACGCCTACGCCCCGCTCAAGCGGCTGGCGGCGGAAGTCGGGCTGGCCGACGCGCCGTCGCAACTTGCGAATCTCGCCGCGGGCCTGGGACCGAGCCAGATGGCCGCCTTCGCCTGGAGCGTGGCGGACGAACCGAGCAACGCCGCGCACGGCACGGATCTCACGGATCTGGCGGCGGCGCTGCGCGCGGCGACGCCGGGGTTTCGCGCGGCGGCCCATCTGAACCACCCGAACGATTTGAAGCAGCTGCGCGGGATCGATCTGGCGCTGGTCAATCCCGGCCTGTCGCTTGAGCCGGCGCTGTTCGCGGCCCTGCGCGACCGCGGGATCGAGCCTTGGCTCTACAACATGGGAAACCCCAGGCTGGCCGCCGGTTTCTGGGGCGCGAAGGCCGGTGCGGCGGGCTATCTGCAGTGGCACGCGCGCATGCCGACGGCGGATCCCTTCGATCCCACGGACGGGCGGGAGGGCGACGTGCAGTTTCTCTTCCCGACCGCGACCGTCTGCCCATCGACGCCGGATCTGCATGACGACCTGTTGCGGCTCGCCGAAGGCGTGGTGGACGCGCGCTGGTTCGCATGGGCGAAACAGGCGCGTCCGGGCCTCGCGGCTTCGATCAGCGCCCTGATTCCCGATCGCTGGGAGGACGCCAACAAACTGACCGACGCGTCGCTGCGAGAGATCAGAGCCCGAATTCTTCATGTGGCACAGGGATTGAGATGACAGGGGTAGAGTTCGCGTTCTGCAACGGAGCAATCCCGCCATGTCTCGCTGGTCCATTCCTGTCCTTGGCCTTGGTCTGGCCCTCTCTCTTTCTGGCTGCGTCAGCAGCTCCAACCCGGCTGACCTGATCCCGATCGGCCTCCGCACGACCTTCGGCGCGGAGGATCGCAACAGGAATCCGCCGAAGCCGATGACGGCCGAGCAGCTTCTCGCGAAGCTGCGCGGCGAACCGATCCCGGCCGCGCCCGAACCAGAGGCGAAGGCGCCTGCGTCGGTTCCCGCTTCCTGGACTCAGCTTCAAGGCGGCGCCGGGTCGACGCCTCCCGAGAGGCTGACTCCTCAGGCGGCGGACGGCAAACCGGATGACGCGCAGACAAAGCCCGCGCTCGTCGAGATCACGCTGCGTTTCGAAGGGGTCTCGACCGATCCGCGATCGGAGGACGCGCTGCGGGTTCAACTCGCCGCCGCACGTTCCGGCAGGCTTGGAACCGTAGCGGCCTCGATCCGGGTCGGCCCGGCCGGGGTCGACAAGTTCGGATCCATTTCGCTGGCCTTGAAGCGCGGCGAGGCGATCCGCGCCCTTCTGCCGGAGCCGATGGCGAAATCCGCGGAAGTGGCCTACGCGCCCTCGGTTGAGCCTGGCTCAGCCCGCTTCGATTTGCGCTGATCCGGCGCGACAGGAAATTCATTCATGGCCGTTCGTTCGCTGTTCGACGTCTTTCATATCGCGCTGTCCGCAGGGTGGCGACGCCGGTATCTGATCTGCGTGCCGATACTGGTGCTGCCGATCATCGGCCTCGCCGTGGGGATCATGACGCCGAAAGGATACGAGGCGCGGATGACGATCCTCGTGCAGGAGCCGGCGAAGCTGAACCCGTTCCTGAACGACCTCGCCATCGGCCCCAACGTGAAGGATCGGATGGAGGGGCTGAAGACCCTGGTCCATAGCGAGCATGTCTTGGGCGGAGTGGTGCGGGACCTTCGATTGGTGGGAGATTCCGCTTCGCCGAAAGCGATCGACTACGCCGTCAAAACGCTGGCGAGGAATCTCTCCACGGTGTTGATCGGCTCGGACATGGTGGAGTTGCGACTGAAGGGGCGCTCGCCCGTCGGCCTCGATCGCATTCTCGCTTTGATCGGCGACCGTTTCATCGATCGGCTGCTGGCGCCGGAGCGCTCTTCGATCGAGAACAGCGTCGACTTCCTCAGCAACGAGATCAGCGAGAAGCGCGAGACGCTGCGCCGCGCGGAGGCCGCGCTCGCCGAATTCAAGGCGCGCAACGCCGATAAGCTACCGGAGCTCTACGCCGCCAACGTCATTCGGCTCGGCGCCCTCAAGCAATCGCTCGAGGAGAAACGCACCGCCCTCGCCGGCGCGGACGGCGCGCTGGAGGATATCCGCGCCCGCCTCGCCGGCACCAATCCGGTGATTGGCCGGATCGAGGAGTCGATCGTGCAGGTCTCCGGGGACCTGGCCCTCTTGCGCGCCCGCTACACCGACGATCATTCCGAAGTGCAAGGCGCGGTGCGCCGGCTGCGCCGGCTCGAGGAGGAGCGCAAGGCCATACTGGACGCCGCGACCAGCATGAGCCAGGCCGACCTGGACCGCATGTGGAACATCGCCGCCAGCGGCGGCGGCGCGGTTTCAGACAAGTCGGCCCCTTTGCTCATCTCGCAGATGACCAAACTGCAGGAGGCGCAGAGCCGCCCCGCCGCGCTGCGCCAGGAGATTCAGCAGGTCGAGAAGGCGGTGGAGGAGCTGCAACGCGCCGTCGCCGACTATGGCGACATTGATCGGGAGCAACAGACGCTCAACCGCGCGGTCGCGGCCGCGCGCGAGATCCACGACCAGTTGGCCAAGCGGTACGAGATGGCGCGGGTCACCGGCTCGCTTGGCCGCTTCGAAGCGCCGGAACGCGTGAAGCTGATCGATCCGCCGACCGAGCCGACCACCCCAACGACGCCGCCCGCGATTCTGTTCGTCCTGATCGGCGTCGTCGGCGGCATGATCCTGGGCGTCGGATTGGCGACCGTCGCCGAAACGTTGGATGGCTCCTTGCGGCGGCGGGAACAGGTTGAGAAGCTGATGGGCGTTCCCATGCTCAGCCGCATCCCGGCGATCCCATCGGTCGTCCCGCCGCTTCAGGGGGACCCGCAGATCCTCACTTACGCAAGATGATCGGGGTCATCCCATGCTCCTTCGCCGCCGCCTCCAATCTTCCGTCGCGCTTGATGTCGCCCACGAACTGATTGACCCGAGCGAGCCAAGCCGGCTGGCCCTGCTTCACGGCGTAGCCGTAGCTGGTCTCGCCGGCGGATTTCGGCGCCTCCAGCACCCGGGCCCAATTGTTCAACGCCACCATGCGCACGGAATAGGGAAAATCAGTGATGAAGACGTCGGCGCGACCGGACAGCACCTCGTCCTCCCGCGTCCGCGGCGCCTCCACCAGCATCAATTGGGCCTGCTTCAGATAGCTGCGCATCATCGGCTCCATGATCGTGCCCAGCTGCACCGCCACCACGCGACCAGTTTTGTCGATGTCAGACCAGTTCGACACGTTGGCGTTGGTTTTGGTGGTGATCGCATAGAGGCCGGACCGCATATGCGGGTCGCTCAGATCGACCCGGGCGCGTCGCTGCGGCGTGTCGCCGATCGCGAACATCGCGACGTCGCACCGCTCCTCCTCAAGATCGGACATGAAGTTGGCGAAGGAGCTGTCGACGAAGCGAACCGCGACGCCAAGGTCCTTTGCGAAAGCGCGGGCGAGGTCAATGTCGATTCCGCGCAGCACATCGTCTCGCGGATTACGAAACGAGATGCCATAGTAGGCGGGCCAGATGCAGACGTCCAAGCCGCTCCGAGCCTTGATCGCGGCGACGCGATCGGTCGTTTGAGCCTGGGCGTCGGCGATCAGGCCGAGCAGCGGCGCGAGCAACGCGCCGAGGAGAAAGGCGCCATAGCCACGATGGAGCTTCATTCCACCCATCCCTTAACAGTTAACTTGGGCTCAAGATGTCGTTAAATGGCGCCAAGCAGAGCTTGATAAGCAAGGGAAAATCTACGACGGGCGCCGTCGTGGAGGCCGCGCCGCAGTTCGGTCGCGTATTGCGCGCCTTCATCATTTTGTCGATCGCGGTGATCGTCTCGCTGATCGCGTTCTTCGCGGTGTTCGCCTCGCGCTCTTACGATCGATCGATCGCTGACGCGGAGCGGCTGACCCAAACCCTGGCCGACCTGATCGAAGATCAGGTGTTCCGATCGCTGCAGAACGTGCAGCTCATGCTGAGCTCGGTCCGAGAAGGCGTGATCGAGGGCGAACTGAACCCGATCGCGAGCGTGGCGGAGGTGCTGCGCGGCAATCCCCTCGTAAGAGGAATCATGATCACCAACCAGCAAGGCGAAATCACCTACAGCAGCTACGCCAGACGCGACATCGGTTGGTCGCTGCGCGACGACGAGCTGTTCGAGCGCGCGCGCAGAGGCCGCGCCGCAGTCGCGATCGGCGTGCCGATCAATCGCCGTTCCTACGCGGATCCAACCGACGGCTCTCCCGCCTTCATCCCCGTGGCGATCCGGATCATGGACGGCAAAGGCGCGTTCCTCGGCCTCGCGATCGCCGCGCTGAACCCTTCGGTCTTTCAGTTGCAGTCGCAGACCATCGCCGAGAACAATCACGCCACCATCAACTTGATGCGCTATGACGGCGTGATGTTGATCAGCGGGGAAGCCGCCTTGTCGGCGGGGGTCAACGTCGCCGCCAACAATCCGATCTTCAAGCAGTTCCTGCCCGACCGAGAACGCGGCACGTTCGCGCTCGCCGCCACGCGGGACACGCGCGCCCGCATCGTCAGCTTCGGCGTCACCCGGCTTTGGCCGGTCGTCGTCTCCGTATCGATCGACCAGATGGCGGCGCTGGAGGCGTGGCGCGAGGACACGCTGTTCACCAGCTTCATTATGCTGGCCCCGATCCTGCTGATCGGCGGCAGCGCGACGCTCATGGGCCGCCAGATCATGACCCTGCGGCAGCAGAGCAACCTCGTCGCCAGACGCGAGACCGACGCGATCGCCGCGCGCTACCAACTGGAGCTGGCGATCAACGCGATGTCGGACGGCTTCTGCTACTTCGACGCCGACGATCGTCTGGTGCTCTCGAACAGCACTTACCGCGCGCTCTATCCGGACATCGCGCATCTGATCGTGCCGGGTCAGAGCTGCGAGGAGTTCTGCCGCGCGATCCTGGCCAGCGGGCAGTTCGACGTGCCGCCGGAGCG
>JBMLRS010000716.1:0-21485 GCA_049240905.1 Elsteraceae bacterium | reverse complement strand
CTCTTTACCCCAAGCCCGCTGAGTGCTAGGTCCCCCCGTTGCGGAGCAGCGTGCGAGAGCGCTGCGCGTCCGGCGAATGACCAGGGATTTTCGGTCGATGATGGTTTTTGCGCGCTGGCAGATTTGGTCGATCTTCGCGATCTGTCTGGCTGGGGTCTTATTCACGCTTCCTAATCTGCTGCCGCGCGAGATGGCCGGCTGGCCCAGCTGGGCGCCGCATCGGCAGATCAATCTGGGTCTCGACCTGCGCGGCGGCTCCTATCTGCTGCTCGAGGTCGACATGGCCACGGTGGTGAAGGAGCGGATCGAGAATCTGTCGGACGCCAGCCGCACGGCGCTGCGCACCGCGAACGTGCCGTTCACTGCGATCGAGGCCCAACCGCGCGGCGTCGCGGTCAAGCTGCGCGACGCCGCGCAACTGCCCGACGCCCAGAAGGCCCTGCGCGAGCTGATCACCACTTCCGGCGCGGCGCTGACCGGAACCGCCATTTCCGATCTGGAGCTCGCCACAACGCCGGACGGCGGCCTGACCCTGACGCTGACCGAGCCGGGTCTGCGCGAAAAGGCGACCCAGGCGATCGCGCAATCGATCGAGATCATCCGCCGCCGCATCGACGAAACCGGCGTCAACGAACCTCAGATCGCCCGCCAGGGCGCGGACCGCATTCTGGTTCAGCTGCCGGGCGTGGACGATCCGGACCGCATCAAGCGCCTGCTGGGCACCACGGCGAAGATGACCTTCCGCCTGTTGGATCCCAACGCGCTCGACGTGCAGTCGAACCGCGCGCCGCCGGGCTCCGACATTCTGCTGTCGGACAAGGAGCGCGACGGAACCCAGCCGCGCCGCTACGTCGTGCGCAAGCGCGTCGAGGTGGAGGGCGCCAACCTCACCAACGCCCGCGCCGGCACCAATTCGCAAACCGGCGAGTGGGTGGTGAATTTCGAGTTCGACAGCGTCGGCACGCGCCGCTTCGCGGCCGTCACCCAAGCGAATGTCGGCAAGCCCTTCGCCATCGTGCTGGACGACAAGGTGCTGTCCGCTCCCGTGATCCGCGAACCGATCACCGGCGGTCGCGGCCAGATCAGCGGCAGCTTCACCGCCGCCTCCGCGAATGAGCTGGCGGTGCTGCTGCGCGCCGGCGCGCTTCCCGCCCCGCTCAAGATCATCGAGGAACGCACGGTCGGCCCGGATCTGGGCGCGGATTCGATCAACGCCGGCATCATGGCGACGGCGATCGGCTTCACGCTGGTCATTGTCTATATGTGCGTCGCCTACGGGCTGTTCGGGGTGTTCGCCTGCATCGCCGTGGTGTTCAACCTGTTCCTGACGCTCGCCGCCTTGACCTTGATGGAGGCGACGCTGACCCTGCCGGGCATCGCCGGCCTGCTGCTCACGGTCGGCATGTCGGTGGACGCCAACGTGCTGATCAACGAGCGCATCCGTGAAGAAGTGAAACGAGGTCGAACGCCGATCGCGGCGATGGAGGCGGGGTTCAGCCGCGCCTTCAGCACCATCGTGGACGCCAACGTCACGTCGCTGCTGAAGATGCTGCTGCTGTTCATCTTCGGCTCCGGCCCGGTCAAGGGCTTCGCCGTCACGATCAGCCTCGGCATTCTGACCTCCATGTTCACGGCGACCGTGCTGGTGCGCTTGATGATGGGCCTGTGGTACCGCTCCCGTCGTCCCAAGCTCCTGCCGGTCTAAGATCACTACAATGTCCTCCTCTTCCCTCACCCTGAGCCTGTCGAAGGGTCCCGCCGACAAATCGGCGGCCCGACGCTTCGACGTCGCCGCGTTCCTTCGGAAAGCGGCTTTGCTCGGCATGAGGGGAGGGGCGTGATTAGCTAGGAAACGCCCGATGTATCGCCTGCGCTTCGTTCCCGACAACACCAAGATCCAGTTCATGAGGGGCCGGATCCTGGGTCTGGCGACCTCCGCCCTGCTGTCCATCATCAGCGTGTTCCTGTGGTTCCATCCCGGCCTCAATCTGGGCATCGACTTCCGCGGCGGGATCGTCATGGAGGTGCGCATGCCGCAGGCGGCCGATTTCGGCCAGATCCGCGGCAAGCTGAACGAGCTGGGGCTTGGAAACGTGGCGCTGCAGGAGTTCGGCGGCCCGCAGGACGTTCTGATCCGGCTGGAGCGCCAGCCGGGCGACGACGCCGCGCAACAGCGCGCCGTGGCGGTCGTGCGCGCCACTTTGGAGAAGGAGTTCCCCGGCTCGATCCTGCGCCGCACCGAAGCGGTGGGGGCGACAGTCAGCGCGGAGTTGTTCCGAAACGGCATGCTCGCCATGGGTTTGGCGATCATCACCATGCTCGTCTACATCTGGTTCCGGTTCGAATGGCAATTCGGCGTGGGCGCGGTGGTGACCCTCATTCTGGACGTGACCAAAACCATCGGCTTCTTCGTCATCACCGATTATCAGTTCAACCTCACCAGCATCGCGGCGATCCTCACCATCATGGGCTGGTCGATCAACGACAAGGTCGTGGTCTATGACCGGGTGCGCGAGAATCTGCGGCTCTATAAATCCATGCCGTTGCGCCAGTTGATCGATCTGTCGATCAACGAGACGCTGAACCGCACGATCGCCACCTCCATCACCATCTTCCTGGCCACCTTGCCGCTGGCCGCGGTGGGCGGCGAGGCGCTGCGGGAATTTGCGGTGGTGATGCTGTTCGGCGTGGTGGTGGCGACCACCTCCTCCATCTTCATCGCCGCCCCGATCCTGCTGTTCCTGGGTGAGAACAAGCTGCGCCGCGACGCCACGCCGGAGCCGACGCCGGCCTAGGAGCCTGTCTGGGAAATCGGCGCGCTCGTCGGTCCGGGCGGGACCGAGAAACCGCTAGGAATGATCCTTCAGCACGGTCCCGGCTAGATAGAGCGAACCGCCGATCAGGATGCTGCGGCAACCGGCCTTCGCCAACGCCGCCACGCCTTCCGCCACTGAGGCGGCCTCATTCGCCTCCACCCCGGCCGATTGCGCGATCCGCGCCAGATCGGCCGGCGGGCGGGCGTTGGGCGTATCGGGTATCGAAACCGTCCTGACCGCGACCAGATGCGGGGCGAGCGGCGCGAACAGATCTTCCGCCGCCTTGTTGCCCATCATGCCCCAGACCAGACCGATCGGCCGGTCGGTCCAGCCCGCCAGGGATTCCGCGATCACCCGACCGGAATCGGCGTTGTGCATGCCGTCCAGCCAGAGGGTCACGCCCGACGGCAAGGCGTCGACGATCGGCCCCGTCTTCAGGCGCTGCAGCCGCGCCGGCCAGACCGCGCGGGCCAAACCATCGGCTATCGCCTGATCGGGTATGTTGAGCCGTCGGCGCATCTGCTCGACGCAGGCGATGGCGGTGGCGGCGTTGTCATACTGATGCAGGCCGGCGAGAGCCGGCGGCGGGAGATCCAACGCCAGGGTGGGGCTCTCATAGATCAGGCGGCTCCCGCGCCGCTCCGCTGTCCATTCCCGGCCCATGCGCGAGAGCGGGGCGCGAACCCTCCGGGCGATCCGCTCCAAGGTCTCGGCCGCCTCCAGCACCTGCCGGCCGATCACCACGGGAACCCCGCGCTTCATGATCCCGGCCTTCTCACTGGCGATCGCGGTGATCGTGTGCCCAAGGAAATCCATGTGATCCATCGAGATCGGCGTGATTGCGGTGGCCAATGGCTGATCGATCAGATTGGTCGAATCCATCCGCCCGCCCATGCCGACCTCCAGGATCAGCAGATCGGCCGGATGGTCGGCGAAGGCCTTGAAGGCGACCGCGGTGGTGATCTCGAACAGGGTGATCGGCTGGCCGGCGTTCGCCGCCTCGCATTCATCCAGCAGTTTCTCAAGCGTGGCGTCGGGGATTTCCTGGCCGGCTAGCAGAATGCGCTCGTTGAAGTTCACCAGGGCGGGCGAAGTGAAGCGATGGGCCTTCAGCCCCGCGGCTTCGGCGATCGCCTGCAGATAGGCGCAGAGCGAGCCCTTGCCATTGGTGCCGGCGACATGGACGACCGGCGGAGCCCGCCGCTCCGGATGATCGAGCGCCGCCATCAGACGCCGCATCCGACCCAGCGTCAGGTCCATGAATTTCGGATACAGCCCGCCGAAACGGTCCTGTACGGAAAGGTTATCCAGCGACGCTCTCCGCTTTCGCGCTCGGCGCCTGATGGGTCAGCAGGCCCAGCACGCGGGCCAGAGTCGCCTTCAGCTCCGATCGGGGGGTGACCATGTCGATGATGCCATGCTCCAGCAGATATTCCGCGCGCTGGAAGCCTTCCGGCAGCTTTTCGCGGATCGTCTCCTCGATCACCCGGGCGCCGGCGAAGCCGATCACCGCGCCGGGCTCGGCGATCTGCACGTCGCCCAGCATGGCGAAGGAGGCGCTGACGCCGCCGGTGGTCGGGTCGGTCAGCAGCACGATATAGGGCAGGTTGGCCTCGCGCATCATCTGCACGGCGATAGTGGTGCGCGGCATCTGCATCAGGGACAGCATCCCTTCCTGCATGCGCGCGCCGCCCGACGCCGGGATCGCGATCAGCCCGGCGCGGCGCGCCACCGCCTCGGTCGCCGCCGCGATCAAGCCGTCGCCGACCGCCACGCCCATCGATCCGCCCATGAACGCGAAGTCGAAGGCGGCGATCACCGCCGGCGCGCCATGAATGGCGCCGGAGCCGACCAGCAGCGCGTCGGGATGGCCGGTCGCGCTTTGCGCCTCGCGCAGCCGGTCCTGATAGCGCTTGCGGTCTCGGAACTTCAGCGGGTCGACCGTCGCCGGCGCCCACTCCACGCGGCGATAGCCCTCGTCCAGCAGCATCGCCAGCCGTTTGGACACCGCGAGCCGCAGGTGATGGCCGCAATGGGTGCAGACCTGAAGATTGGCCTCCACTTCGCGATGGAACATCATCGCGCCGCAGGAGGGGCATTTGATCCAGAGATTGTCAGGAATCTCCGCCGGCTTGCCGACCAGCGCGCGGATCTTGGGGCGGACGTAGTTGGTCAGCCAATTCATGGGGTCTGTCCTTGGGCGGCGGTCATTTCGGCGCGGATCACGCGCGCAGCCTCGCCGGGGTCCGGGCTTTCGGTGATCGGCCGACCGACCACCAGGAGGTTGGCGCCCAGCCGCACGGCGTCGCCAGGCGTCACCACGCGCTTCTGATCCTGGGTGTCGCCGCCGCGCGGGCGAATGCCGGGCGTGACCAACAGCATCGAGGAATCCAGCTTGGCGCGGAGCGCCGCGGCCTCCCGGGCGGAGCAGACCACCCCGTCCAGCCGGCATTCCGCCGCCAGCTCCGCCAGCCGCAGCGCTTGCGAGCCGACCGGGCCATGCTGGCCTGTGGCGACAAGATCCTCTTCCGACAGGCTGGTCATCACGGTGATGCCGATGACGCGCGGCGGGGCGTGCTTGCCCGCGCCTTCGATCGAAGCCGCCTTCGCGGCCTTCAGCATCGCCGGCCCGCCGGTCGTATGCACGGTCACGATCGACACCCCCAGTGCAGCCGCCGCGCGCATGCCGCCCGCCACCGTGTTGGGAATGTCATGCAGCTTCAGATCCAGGAAGATCGAAAGCCCCTCCGCCTGGATCGCGCGCACGCCGGCGGGGCCGTTGGCGACGAAGAACTCAAGGCCAAGCTTCACTCCGTCGACATGGCCGGAGAGGCTGCGCGCCCAGGTCTGGGCCTGGAGCAGATTCACCGTGTCGAGGGCGCAGTACAGCTGTGCGGCGGTCATTCGATCCATCAGAAACCAAATAGCGGAAAAAGGACCATCAACTTCTTTCCCTCACCCTGAGCTTGTCGAAGGGTCCCGTCGCCGATGGAGCTTCCCCAATGGGATGCTGCGCTGACCAAACCCTTCGACAAGCTCAGGGTGAGGGGGAGATATCCGTTGCGGCGGGTGCGAGGCAATTCCTAAACCGTGGTCAGTTCGGTGGACGGCGCGGCGGCGGCCTTCGATTCCAACGCCGCGATCCGCTCTTCAGCCTTGCGCGCGCGACGGCGCGCCAGCGCGAGCGGCGCCCAGAGCCAGAGCAGGCCGCCGAACAGGCCAAGCGCCAGAGGGCCCAGCACCAGCAGGAACACCGGCAGATCGATCGCGATCGGCAGCGGCCACAGGCTGATCGTCGCGCTCGCCCGGTTCGAAATCGCGAAGACGACGAACAGGATCGTCAGCGGCAGCGTGATCAGCAGCGACAGGCGCACGGCTTACGCGTCGCCTTTGCCGTTCAGGCGGTCGCGCAGCTGTTTGCCGGTCTTGAAGAACGGGATGTATTTCTCACCGACCTGCACGGCGGTGCCGGTGCGCGGGTTGCGGCCGACGCGGGCGTCGCGCTGCTTCACGGAGAAGGCGCCGAAACCGCGCAGCTCCACCCGGTCGCCCCGCGCGAGCGCCACGGCGATCTCGTCGAAGATGGTCGATACGATGCGTTCCACATCGCGCTGATACAGATGTGGGTTGCGTTCCGCCAAGCGGGCGATCAGTTCGGATTTAGTCACGCGACGGCGTTCCTTGCTTGATCAGATGGCGCACACTGCCCCTATCGGGGCGGGACGTCAACGCATAAGTCATTCTTAAGATTAGACTTTTCAAAAGAAAGGCCGGCGTCCGAAGACGCCGGCCGATCCTGTTGGACCGAAGTGGGGCCCGGACTACTCTTTGGCTTCGTTCTGACGGGCCTTGCGGATGGCCGCGCCCAGAATGTCGCCCAGGCTGGCGCCGCTGTCGGACGAACCGAACTCGGCCATCGCCTGCTTCTCTTCTTCGACTTCGCGCGCCTTGATCGACAGGGTGATCTTGCGCGTCGCGCGATCGACGGCGGTGACCCGCGCGTCGACCTTTTCGCCGACGGCGAAACGGTCAGGACGCTGATCGCCACGGTCGCGCGCCAGCTCCGCCTTGCGGATGAAGCCGATGACGCCGTCGGACACCATCACTTCGATGCCGCCGTCGGTGATCTGGGTGACCGTGCAGGTCACCACGTCGCCCTTGCGGACCGAGGTCAGCGCGCCTTCGAACGGATCGTTCGTCAGCTGCTTGATGCCCAGGCTGATGCGCTCTTTCTCGACGTCCACGTCCAAGACCTTGACCTTGACCATGTCGCCTTTCTTGTAGCCCTGAATGGCGTCTTCGCCGCTCTTCTCCCAGTCGATGTCGCTGAGATGGACCATGCCGTCGATCTCGCCGGCCAGACCGATGAACAGACCGAACTCGGTGATGTTCTTGATCTCGCCCTGCAGCTCGCTGCCGACCGGATTGCCGTCGGCGAACTGGCCCCACGGGTTCTCCATGCACTGCTTCAGGCCGAGGCTGATGCGGCGCTTCACGGCGTCGACGTCCAGCACCATCACTTCGACTTCCTGCGAGGTCGAAACGATCTTGCCCGGATGGACGTTCTTCTTGGTCCAGCTCATCTCGGAGACGTGCACCAGGCCTTCGATCCCCGGCTCCAGCTCCACGAAGGCGCCGTAGTCGGTGATGTTGGTGACGCGACCGACGAACTTGGCGCCGTTCGGGTACTTCAGGTCGACGCCTTCCCAGGGATCGGCCTCAAGCTGCTTCATGCCCAGGCTGATGCGCTGGGTTTCGGAATTGAAGCGGATCACCTGAACCGTGACGTTCTGACCGATGGTCAGGGCCTCGGACGGATGGTTGATGCGGCGCCACGCGATGTCGGTGACGTGCAGCAGACCATCGACGCCGCCCAGATCGACGAACGCACCGTAATCGGTGATGTTCTTCACCACGCCGGCCAGGACCTGGCCTTCCTTCAGGCTCGCGACCAGCTCGGAGCGGGCTTCGGCGCGGCTTTCCTCGAGCACGGCGCGGCGGGAGACCACGATGTTGCCGCGACGACGATCCATCTTCAGGATCTGGAAAGGCTGGGGCGAGCCCAGCAGCGGGCCGATGTCGCGGACCGGGCGGATGTCCACCTGGCTGCCCGGCAGGAACGCCACGGCGCCCGACAGATCGACCGTGAAGCCGCCCTTGACGCGGCCGAAGATCACGCCGGTGACGCGCTCGGTGCCCTGGAAGGCGGTCTCGAGATGGTTCCACGCCTCTTCACGGCGGGCCTTCTCACGGCTCAGCGAGGCTTCGCCGTTCTTGTCCTCCATACGCTCCAGGAAGACTTCGACGGTGTCGCCGACGCGGATCTCAGGAGCGGAGCCCGCGACCGAGAATTCTTTCAAGGGCACCCGGCCCTCGGACTTCAGACCGACATCGATCAGGGCGACGTCATTCTCGATCGAGACGACGGTGCCCTTGATGACGGTGCCTTCCAGGCTCGAGCCGGACCCGAGGCTCTCATCGAGCAGGGCGGCGAAGCTTTCGGGAAGGGGCATTTTGTCCACGACAGTGGTGGCTGCAACGGTGCGAGGCATGAGATCTCCGGTCCGGATGAAAACGCAGGGCGACCGGACATCGCCGGCGTAGCGCCCCCTCTGGTCGCTGCCGTCGGGACGGTCGGCGGCGACGCGGGTTGGGGTTAAAGAAACTGACCCGAACCCCTCGCGAGGGCGGGCCGACGGCTCAAGCGATTCGAGGAGAGATCAACGCCAGCGCCCGCGCGAAAGCTGCGTCTGCGTCGAGACTGGAGGTGTCGAGCACAAAAGCGTCTTCAGCCGGGACCAACGGAGCGACCGCTCGTTGGCTGTCACGCGCGTCTCGCGCGATCAATTCCTGCAAAACCTGATCGTATATAGCGATAGCGCCCTGCCCCTGCAATTCCTTATGGCGTCGATGCGCGCGCACTTCGACGTCCGCGGTGACGAAAAGCTTCGCCTCCGCCTGCGGGCAGATCACGGTGCCGATGTCCCGCCCGTCCAGCACCGCTCCCGGTCGCTGCGCCGCGAAGCGCTTCTGAAACGCCAAAAGCGCCTCGCGCACCCCCGGAACCCCCGAGACCATGGAGGCCAAAACCCCGGCCTCGCCGCTGCGCAAAGTCTCGTCCGCCAGCCAGCCCGCGTCGAATTCCTGCGCGATCTTCGCCGCCTTTTCCGGATCCGAATCCGGAACCCGCACCCCGACCGCGCGATAGAGCAGCCCCGTATCCAGCCACGGATACCCGAAATGCGCCGCCAACCGCCGCGCAATCGTGCCTTTGCCCGACGCAGCGGGACCGTCTACGGCGATGACGGGCATGAAAGTCTCCTGGGGGACGCTTCAGTTGAAGGCGGACACCTTGACGAACCAGTCTGGTTCGTCAAGGTTCTTAGTGAACTGCGGAGGGTCGTTGCGATGCCAGCTTTCACCGTGCGCGTGTCGGACGAGACCGCGCAAAAGCTAGATCGATTGGCGGAAAAGATGGATCGTTCGCGATCCTATGTGGCCGTTCAGGCGATTGACGACTACATCGCGCGCGAAACTTGGCAACTGGCTGAGATTGAAGCAGGCCTTGCGCAAGCAAATCGAGGCGAGTTTGCAACGGACGAACAGGTCGCCGCCGTCTTCGCGAAGTTTGGGGTTCGGCCGCCCGGCGCATGATCGGTCGCCGTCTGCGCTGGACCGACCTCGCGCTGCAGCGACTCGGGGCCGTTTCTAACTGGATTGCGGAGTACAATCCCGACGCGGCGGTTCGGACGGTGGCGCGGATATCGGCTGCTGTTGAGCTGATCATCCATCATCCAGCAATCGGGCGGTCAGGTCGAATTGCTGAGACGCGCGAGCTCGTAATCGGCGATGTGCCCTATATTGTGGTTTATCGAGTCTATCCTGCGGAAATCGAAATCCTGACGATCATGCACACGTCCATGCAATGGCCGGAGGATGTCTAACGGGATTCCGCCCAGCGCTCTATTCGACGGAAGAGATATCTCATTTATCGAATAGGTCGCCAGGCGACTTCCCCCTAAAACGCCGCGTCCTCGAACGCCTCCATGGCGCCGCCGCCCGCCATGATCATGGCGGTGAGGCTGGAGGTTTGGGGCAGAACGCGCTCCATGAAGAAGCGGGCGGTGTTCACTTTGGCTTTGTAGAAGCCGGTGTCGTCTGAGGCGGCCTTGGGCAGGGCGACTTTCGCCATCTTGGCCCACACGTAAGCCAAGGCGGTGAGGCCGAAGAGCTTCAGGTAGTCGCTGGAGGCGGCGCCGGCCTCGAAGGGCTTGGCCATGCCTTTGGCGGCGATGAAGCCGGTGGTCTGCTGCAGGCGGCCGACCGCCTTCTCCAGCGGGGCGATGAAGGCGGCCAATTGCGGGTCGTCGCGGTTCTCCTCCACGAAGGTCGTCACCGGCAGGAAGAAGCGGCGCAGGAAGCGGCCGTTATGGGCGCCCAGCTTGCGGCCGACCAGATCGAGGGCCTGCACGCCGTTGGCGCCTTCGTAGATCTGGGCGATGCGCGCGTCGCGCACATACTGCTCCATGCCCCATTCGCGGATATAGCCGTGGCCGCCGAACACCTGCATGCCGGTGTTGGTCGACTCGAAGCCCGCATCCGAGAAATAGGCCTTGATGATCGGGGTCATCAGCGCGACCAGATCGTCGGCCGCCTGCCGCTCCGCCGGGTCCGGATGCAGCTGGGAGACGTCATGCTCCACCGCGATCATCAGGGCCAGCGCGCGGCAACCCTCGATCTGCGCGCGCATGGTCAAGAGCATGCGGCGCACGTCCGGATGCACCAGGATAGGATCGGCCGGCTTGTCCGGATATTTCGCGCCGTCCAATGACCGGCCCTGCAGCCGGTCGCGCGCATAGGCGACGGCGTTCTGATAGCTGGCTTCCGCCGCGCCCAGCCCCTGCACGCCGACCGAAAGGCGCGCCTCATTCATCATCGTGAACATGGCGTTCAGGCCGCGGTTCGGTTGACCCACCATCCAGCCGGTCGCCTCGTCGAAATTCATCACGCAGGTGGCTGAGGCCTTGATGCCCATCTTGTGCTCGATCGCGCCGCAGGCCACGCCATTGCGCTTGCCCGGCTTGTTGTCGGCGTCGGGCAGGAATTTCGGCACCAGGAACAGGCTGATGCCGCGCGTGCCTTCCGGCGCGTCCGGCAGGCGGGCCAGCACCAGATGGATGATGTTCGAGGTCAGGTCATGCTCGCCGGCGGAGATGAAGATCTTGGTGCCGGTGATCTTGTAGGTCCCGTCGCCGTTGGGAACCGCCTTGGTGCGCAGCATGCCCAGATCCGTGCCGCAATGCGGCTCAGTCAGGCACATGGTGCCGGACCATTCCCCGGTCACCATCTTCGGCAGATATTGGGTCTTGAGCTCGTCGGAGCCATGGGCGCGCAGCGCGCTGTAGGCGCCGTGGGTCAGGCCCGGATACATGCCGAACGACATGTTGGCGGAGCAGATCATCTCCTCCACCAGCAGGTTCACGGTCTTGGGCAGGCCCTGGCCGCCATAGGCGGGATCGCAATGCAGCGCGGTCCAACCGCCCTCGCAGAACAGATCATAGGCTTCCTTGAAGCCCTGCGGCGTGCGCACCACGCCGTTCTCATAGAGGCAACCCGCTTCGTCGCCGGAGCGGTTGATCGGATGCAGCACTTCCGCGCAGATCTTGCCCGCTTCCTCCAGGATCGTGTCGACCAGATCCGTGCTGATCTCGCCCATGCCCGGCAGGGATTGCAACCGGTCGAACTCGGTCAGTTCGTTCAACAGGAAGCGCATGTCGCGCAGGGGGGCTTGATAGATCGCCATGGTTTTTTCCTCAGGTTTCGGGCGGCGCGCGGCTGATTTTTCGTCAGTTCCGCAGCGGCTTGCCGGTCTCCAGCATATGTTCGATCCGCGCCATCGAGCCGGGATGGCGCACCAGGGACATGAAGTGCTTGCGTTCCAACGCCAA
Source organism: Elsteraceae bacterium (assembly GCA_049240905.1). Lineage (GTDB taxonomy): Bacteria > Pseudomonadota > Alphaproteobacteria > Elsterales > Elsteraceae > JBMLRS01. The sequence continues at coordinate 9,721 of JBMLRS010000716.1, read as the reverse complement.
GAGCGCGTCCTCGGAAATCTCCTCGGTCACGTCCGCGTCGCCGCCGGTCAGCACCTCCGCCACTTTCAGGCAGACAATTCGGTCATGCGGCGTGGCGTCGCCTTTCTGCACGAAGCCGTCCAAGGCGAGCGTCAGCGCCGCCATGCCGGTCGGGCCGGGCAGACGATATGTGCGGCGCGCGGGCGGCGCGTGATTGCCGACCATCGCCAGCGCCTTCTGCTTGGCGTCGAACAACAGGCGGTCGCGGTTCATGGTCACGCCCGCGTCATGCGGCAGAAGCAACGCCTCCTTCGCCTCCATCGCGGATTTCGCGACCTTGGCGGTGGAGATCGTCTCGAAGGTCTTGGCGATCGGCGGCATCGGGCCTTTCGGCAGGCCGGGCGCGTCGGTCCAGCGGCCCAGCAGGGTGGCGCAGCCGCCCCAGCCGGGGATCAGACCCACGCCGACCTCGACCAATCCCACATAGCTCTCCGCATGCGCCTGCACCGCCGCGCAATGCATCAGGATCTCGCAGCCGCCGCCCAGCGCCATGCCCGACGGCGCGCCGACCACGGGGAAGGGCGCCTCCCGCAACGCGCGGTAGGTTCCCTGACCCAGTTCCACCATGCCCTTCACCTGATCCCAGGCGCAGATGTTCACGGCGAACATGGCCAAGCCCAGATTGGCCCCGACCGAGAAGTTGGTCCCCTCGTTGTAGATCACCATCGCCTTGAATTTCTGGGCGACGACGCCGATCGACTTGCCGAGCAGCCCCAGCAGATCCGGGTCGATCGAGTTCATCTTGGAGGTGAATTCGAAGCAGGCGACCCCGTCGCCGATGTCCCACAGCGCGGCGGAGCCGTTCTTGAGCACCGGTTTGGAGCGGCGCTTCACGTCCGCCAGCAGCAGCACGCCGTCCGGGCGGATCACGTCGTGGTAATTCCCGTCCAGACCGAAGGCCTGAAGCTGGCCGGCTTCCACGCGGTAGCAGGTCCGATCGCCGAGCTTTTCCAGGAAGGGCGGAACCGCCCGACCATGCGCCTTCAGCGCCTTGGCCAGATTGCCCGGTCCCAGCTGGTCGATCAGCTCGAACGGGCCGAACTTCCAGGCGTAGCCGAGGCGCATGCCCTCGTCGATCGCGGGTATCTCGTCCGTCACTTCCGGCGCCAGCGAGGCGGCGTAGGACAGCGTGTCCAGCAGCACGGCCTGGGCGTAGCGCCCGCCGCGATCAGGGTGCATGACCAGCTTGGCCAGGCTCTTGCCGGCCTGATCGACGCTGTCCAGCCGGGCCTTCTCGCTCTTGCGATACTCGCCCGTCTTCAGGTCGATCGCCATCTTCACCCGTTCGGCGCCGACCTTCTCCAGCTTGTAGAAGCCGCCCTTGCCTTTGCGGCCGGTCATGCCGGTCTCGATCATCTTCCGGATCAGCGGCTGGTCGCGCTGCAGCTTCTGGAACGGATCGTCCTTCTCCAGCGTCGCCACCAGACTGGCGTTCACATGCGGCATCAGATCGATGCCCACCAGATCCAGCAGGCCGAACACGCCGGTTTTGGGAATGCCCATCGGGCGGCCGACCACCAGATCGGCCTCCTCCACCGTCAGGCCCAGATCGAAGGCGTTGTTGATCGCGGACTGGATCCAGAGCGTGCCCAGCCGGTTGGCGATGAAGCCCGGCCGGTCCTTCGCGTCCACCACGGTCTTGCCCAGGCGGTGATCGCAAAAGGCGCGGATCGCGTCCGCCGCGGCGGCCAAGGTCGTGGGGCCGCGCACCAGCTCCATCAGCCGCATGTAGCGCGGCGGATTGAAGAAGTGGGTGATCATGAAATGCGCGGCGAACTCGGCGCTGCGCCCTTCAATCAGCTTCGACAGCGGGATCGTGGAGGTATTGCTGGAGACCACCGCGTCGGCTTTGCGCACGGTCTCAAGCTTGGCGTAGATCGCCTGCTTGACCGACGGCTTCTCGATCACGACCTCGACGATCCAGTCGCAATCGCCCAGCAGCGCCAGATGATCGTCCAGATTGCCGGGGGTGATCAGCTTGGCCGCGCCGCGATGCATCAAGGGCGCGGGATCGGCCTTGGCCATGGCGGCCAGCGCGCCGTTGGCCAGTTGATTCCGGTCCTTGGCTCCTTCCGGCGCGATGTCCAGCAGCACCACCGGCACGCCGGCGTTGGCGATCTGCGCCGCAATGCCGGAGCCCATGACGCCAGCGCCGATGACCCCGACCTTCTTGATCTGATGCGCGCTCATGCCGCCTCCAGCACCGTCGCGATGCCCTGGCCGCCGCCGATGCATTGGGTCGCCAGCGCGAAGCGGCCGCCCTCGCGCTGCAGCAGGGAGGCCGCCTTGCCGACGATGCGCGCCCCGGTCGCGCCCAGCGGATGGCCAAGGGCGATCGCGCCGCCATCCAGATTGATCTTGGCCTGATCCAGGCCCAGCTCGCGGATGCAGGCGATCGCCTGGCTGGCGAAGGCCTCGTTGATCTCGATCACGTCCAGATCCTTGACCTCGATCCCGGCGCGGGCCAGCGCCTTGCGCGTGGCGGCAACCGGGCCCATGCCCATGATCTCCGGCGCGCAGCCGGCGACCGCGGCGGAGCGAACCTTGGCCAGCACCGGCAGGCCATGCGTCTTGGCGTAGTCGGCGGAGCAGACCAGAACCGCGGCCGCCCCATCGGTCAGCGGCGAAGACGTGCCGGCGGTGACCGAACCCTCCGCCAGGAAGGCCGGCTTCAGCCCAGCGAGGCCCGCCGCGCTGCTGTCGGCGCGAATGCAGCCGTCCTTGTCCACGGTCTTGCCCTTCACCGTGATGCCGACGATCTCCGCCGCCAGCTTGCCGGCGGCTTGCGCGGCGGCGGCCTTCTGGTGGCTGGCGACCGCAAATTCCTCCTGCTCCGCCCGGGTGATCTGATGCTTCTTGGCGACGTTCTCCGCCGTGATCCCCATGGAGACATAGGCCTCGGGATAGCGCGCCGCGAGTTCGGGATGCGGCAGCGGATTGAAGCCCATCAGCGGCACGCGGGTCATGCTCTCGACCCCGACGCAGAGGAAAGCCTCGCCCGCGCCCATCGCGATCGATCCCGCCGCCTGATGCACGCTCTGCATCGAAGAGCCGCAAAAGCGGTTGATCGTCACCGCGCCGACCGACAGGGGCAAGCCCGCCAGGAAGGAGATCAGACGGGCGACGTTCAGCCCCTGCTCTCCTTCGGGGAAGGCGCAGCCGACCGCCATGTCCTCGATGCCGTTGGGATCCACCTTGCTGCGCTCGACCAGGGCCTTGACCACCTGGGCCGCCAGCTCGTCCGGCCGCACGCGGGTCAGATCGCCCTTCATCGCGAAATGGAAGGGAGAGCGCGCGTAAGCCGCGATCACGATCTCTTTCATCAAACTACCTCTTGAAGCGTCGGAACGGCCGGCCGCGGCGCGGCCGCTCAGGTGAATTCCGGCTGGTTACAGGCTCGTCTTGGCGTTCATGCGCGCAAGCGCCGCGACGACGTCGTTGGAAATGGTCTTCAGCTCCTCCAGCGTCTGATCGATGTCGCGACGCTGGACCTCCAACAGGCCGATGCGGTCGCGCACCAGGGCCAGAAGCAGCTTCATCTGCTCCACCTGGCCCGGATCGGCGTCGTAGAGATCCAGGTAGTCGGACACCTCGGCCAGAGAGAAGCCCAGACGCTTGCCGCGCAGAATCAGCAGCAGCCGCGCGCGGTCGGCGTGGGTGAACAGCCGCTGGCTGCGGATCCGTTTGGGCTTGATCAGCCCTTTCGCCTCATAGAAGCGGATCGCGCGGGTCGTGATGTTGAGCTCCGCCGCGAGGGTGCGGATCGAATAGAGCTGCTCTTCGGCGGGCGTCTCGCTCTTAGGGCCAGCCTTCGCGGCCGGATGCTTTGGAACCAGACGATGGACGGTCACGATTTTTCTCCCTTCGCGCTCGCCAGCAGCTCCGCGCGCAGCTCCTTCTTGGACAGCTTGCCGATCATGGTCTTCGGCAGCTCGGCGCGGATTTCGATCAGGCGGGGCATCTCGATGGGCGAGAGCTTATCTTTCAAAAATGACATCAATTCGTCAGAGGTGGCGGCTCCGTCCGGCCGCAGCTGCACGAAAGCCGCCGGGGCTTCGCCGCGATAGGGATCGGGCATGCCGACCACCGTGACCGCGACGACGTCGGGATGACGATAGATCGCCTCCTCGATAACCCGAGGATAGACGTTGTAGCCCGAGCAAATGATCAGATCCTTGATCCGATCGACCAGCACGATGTAGCCGTCCTGGTCGAAATAGCCGACGTCGCCGGTGCGTAGCAGCCCGTCGACCATGGTCGCCTCGGTTTCCTTCGGCTTGCCCCAATAGCCCATCATCACGTTGGGGCCGCGAACGCACAGCTCCCCCGGTTGCCCGGGCTTGGCGCGCTGTGTGGCGTCGTCCAGATCGCGAAACTCGATATGCACGTTCGGCAAAGGCAAGCCGATCGAACCCGCCTTGATGATTCCGTCGAACGGATTGGCGGTGGAGACGGGCGAGGTTTCGCTGAGGCCGTAGCCCTCCAGCAGCACGCAGCCGCTGGCCGCTTCGAACGCCTGCTTCAGCTCCACCGGCAGGCCAGCCCCGCCGGACAGGCAATGACGGATAGAGCGTAGATCCACAGGCGTCGCGCGGGTGTAGTCCAGCACCGCCTTGAACAGGGTCGGCACGCCCGGGAAGAAGGTCGGCTTGCGCCGCTGAATCGTCTCCATCAGCAGCTTGATCTCGAAACGCGGCAGCAGGATCAGCTCCGCGCCCCAGCGCACGCCGATGTTCATCGCCACGGTCATGGCGAAAACATGGAAGAAGGGCAGGACGCACAGCACCCGCTCCTGATCCGCCCGCTCCACATTGAACCAGCGGTCCAGCTGTTCGACATTCGCCGTGAGATTGGCGTGCGACAGCATCGCGCCCTTGGGCAGGCCGGTGGTGCCGCCGGTGTATTGCAGCACCGCGACCGTCGTCGCGGGGTCGATCTTCGGCGCCGTGATCGGGTCGTCGCTTTGCAGCGCGTCGAAGCTGATCACGCGCGCGTCCGGCGCCGGCCGCGCGATCTGATCCCGCTTGGCCAGCTTGAACAGCCAGGATTTCGGCCAGGGCAAGGCGTCCGCCAGACAGCAATTCACGATCAGCCTAAGCTGATGCTGGCCGAGCAAAGGTTGAATCTTCGGGAAGATCGCGGCCACGTCGATCGTGATCATGATCTCGGTCTGCGAGTCCGCGACCTGATGCGCCAGCTCCTCCGCGACATAGAGCGGGTTGAAGGTGACGACCGTCCCGCCGGCCTTGAGCACCCCGAAATAGCTGGCGATGAAATAGGGGGTGTTCGGCAGGCAGAGCCCGACCTTGGTTCCCGCGGTCACGCCCTGGCGCCGCAGCCCGGCGGCGACGCGGTCGACCATTCGGCCGATCTCGCGATAGGTCCAGCGCCGCCCCATGAAATCCACGAAGGGACGATCGCCGAATTTCGCGACCGACTCGTCGAACATCGCGACCATGGATTCCGGAATGATGGGCTTCGCCCAGTCGATGTCCTGCGGGTAGGTGGCGAGCCCGGGCTGGTCGCCCTGGCTCGCGGCTTGAGAAAGAGGAGGCGCGGTCAAGAGCCTGCTCCCATCGATCAAAAGGAGATGCGTGCGGATACGGCGAGAATATCGACATGATTCTCGTAGTTGGCTCTCACGTTGCCGCGCAGGAAGTTCTCCGTGCCGGGACCTTTATCGGTCAGATCAATTTTCTGCGTGCCCGCGAAGATGTGTGAGTATCCGAAGGAGATATCCATCTTCTCGGTCATCTTGTAGGTGGCGCCGACCGACAACCAGAAGCGGTTGGAGTCCGGAATCCGCGCCGTGCGATGGGCGTCGACCGAAGGGGTTTGGTCATAGGCGACGCCAGCCCGCAGCGTCAGTCGATCGAAGCCCTTGTATTCCGCCCCCACGGAGACCCAGAGCGAATCCTTGTAGTCGAAGGTGGTCAGGTTGTTCGCCCGATTGTCGAACGAGATGTCCAAGGCCTTCAGATGCGACCAGCGCGTCAACGAGACCGTGCTCAACAGTTGCCATTCGGCGTTCACGTCATGCGCCACCCCCAGCGAGATGACGTCAGGAATGGTGGTCGACGTTGTGGCGCGCGCCTCGCGAAACGCGCCGGAGAGCGCGGTCGGAACGCCCTCGAAGGTGGCTTTTCCTTTCAGGCGATGATCGATCTGGCTGCGGTAGCTGAGGCCGACGCGCGTGCCGGGCATGACGTCGTACTGCAGGCCGATATGGAACCCGGCGGCCAGATCCTTCGCGTTCAGCCGCGTTCTGCCGTCGGCCGCGCCTGGACCGCCGGTCAGACGCCCGATCCCGGCCGCCGTGCCGACCGCGCCGAAATCCACCGCGTTGGTCAGTTCGGCGGTGATGTACTGAATCTGCACGCCGGCGCCGACCGACAGGCGCGAATTCACGAGATAGGAAACCGACGGGGTGAAATTGTAGGTCGTCAGCTTGCTGGACAGCGCATGGTAGCGCTGAACTGTGTTGGCGGGATAGTTGGTCGCCAAGCCCCAGGGGTTGGTGACCGCGATTCCCACCCGCCAGTCGTCGCCGATCGGAGCGACGGCGAACAGGGACGGCAAAACCGCCGATCGGCCGGCCTGCCCGGTGGTGGATCCGTCGATCGCGCCGCCGCCGAGGATCGACGCGCGCGTGCCCGACGAAGAGGTCATCTGCGCGGACGGGATGATCAGGCTCAGATTCGAGGAGACCTGATAGCCCTTCAGGCGCGCCATGCCAGCCGGGTTGGCGAAGATCACGGCCGGATCGTCGGTCCGCGCCACATCTCCGGCGAAGGAGCTTCCCTGGCCGACGGCGCCGCCCGGTTCGCGCAACTGATAGGATGCGGCGCCGGCGTCGGACGCGGCGAAACCGCAGCTCAGCGCGATGATGGCGGACGCGGCGCCCAGCCCCATGGTCTTCATTTTATCATCTCCCCCTGGTTCACCGCAGCGCGGCGTTATTTTTCCGTCATAGGGAAGCAAGTTGACCTTAACGTCAACTAAGAAGTAACAGGATTTTGCTGTTCTGTGAAAAATTCCACAAAAGATCTTTTGCGCCGCAACATGTAATGGCGATTACGAAGTTTCTCATCGCAGAAGCGCCAAACTGGCGTTCCAGATAGTATGACTGCTGTATGAAGTCTCTATCGTCAGACTAGCTTGAAGGTATTCCTGTCTGCCGACCTCGCTGCGTCAACCAGCCAGGCGGGGCGCGATCGATCCCTGCGTTAACCCTCTGTTGACATCCGCGCCTTAGCGTGGCACCTCACCGCGCCTTGTAAGGGGAATGGTCATGGTGAAGCCCGAGTGGGGCGCAAAGCGCATTTGTCCGGGTTGCGGCGCAGTCTACTACGACATGCTTCGCGACCCGATCGTCTGCCCGAAATGCGGCGCGAATTACGATCCTGAGGCGGTGCTGAAGTCGCGGCGGACGCGCGCGGCGGCGGCTGAGGAGCGTGAGCTGCCGGTGGCGGCGGTCGAGGCGGAGATCGATCCGGAGGCGTTGCCCGCCGACGATCTGGACGACGCCGACGCGGTCGTGGTGGACGAGGATGAGGACGAAGCCGACGCCATCATGGAGGACACCTCCGAGCTGGGCGAAGACGACGACGATATGGCCGAGGTGATCGAACATATCGAAGAAGAAGACGATCGTTAGGGCTGTTTCCGCTTGCGCGAGAAGGCCTGAACGCCTAAATCGAGGTTCGAAATTCAGCGGCGCCCCATCGCCGCGGCAGGGTTAGGGGTCATAGCTCAGCTGGGAGAGCGCTACAATGGCATTGTAGAGGTCCGCGGTTCGATCCCGCGTGGCTCCACCAAATAAAAAGGCCTTAGCGAGCGATCGCTGAGGCCTTTTTTCATGGACACGGCCGGGCCAACCGGTGCGCTTCAGCCGACGCCCGCTTCGAACAGCTCTGGGTCCCCCAGCATCCGCGCCAGGATCAGCGCGCCTTCAAGCCGGGAGAGGATGGCCGCCGGCTTCTCGCCGTCCCAGCGCGGCCCGAACGCCCTGTCCAGATAGTCGAGGATCAACCGAAAGAAGCTGGCCGTGGCCGCGGCGACGTTCGGCGGCAGCGCGTCCCGCTCCGCGCCGAACAGGCCGCACAGGCACATCCGGTCGTCCTTCAGCAAGGCGTCGCGAAACAAATCAGTCAGGCGCGCCACCGCTTGCGTCGGCGTTATCGCGGCGGGGTCGCCCAGATAGTCCCGCGCGCGCCGGACATAGCGTTCAGCCAGGGCCTCGCCCAGATCGGCCTTGGTCGGGAAATGATAATGCACCGACGAGCTTTTGACGCCGATGTCCGCCGCCAGATCCCGAAAACTGAAGCCGTGATAGCCGCCGGCCCGGGCGCGGGCCTCGGCTGCGTCCAGGATCCGGTCCCGCGCGCTTGCGTCGTTCATGGCGGTTCCTTTCTATCGATCGATAGATAGAGCTTGACGTCACGCGACTCAAGCGTCAGGACTCTATCTATCGATAGATAGATTTGGAGCGGCGGCATGACCATTGAGAAGCTTTCCCTCATCATAGGCGGGTCCTCGGGGATGGGGCTCGCCATCGCTTCCGAGCTGGCCAGGCAGGGACGAACAGTGGCGATTGTCGGCCGCGACCCGGCTAAACTGCGCATGGCGGCCGAACGGCTGTCCCCAGCCGGCGCGGTGGAGACGCATGCGGTTGATCTTGCGGACCCGACGGCCCTCGATGGGCTGATCGCACGGCTCGACGCGGAGCGACGCCATATCGATCAGTTGGTGAACGCGGCGGGCGTGTTCGTCCCGAAAGCCTTCCTTGATCACGACCGACAAGACTTCGACCGTTATCATGTGCTGAACCGGGCGACCTTCTTCCTCACGCAGGCGGCGGCGCGCAACATGGCGAGCCATGGCGGCGGGGCGATCGTCACGATCGGCTCGATGTGGGCGAAGCAGGCGATCAAGGCGACGCCCTCCTCGGCCTACTCCATGGCGAAGGCGGGCCTGCACGCGCTGACCCAGCATCTGGCGATGGAGCTGGCCCCGATGAACATTCGCGTGAACGCCGTTTCGCCCGCCGTGGTGGTGACTCCGATCTACGGCGCCTTCCTCGATCCGGAGAAGATCGAAGAGACGTTGACGAAAGGGTTCGACGCCTTCCATCCGATCGGTCGCGTCGGCAGGGCGCAGGACGTCGCGGCGCATGTCCTGTTTCTGCTGTCGGATCAGGCCGGTTGGACCACCGGCGCCATCCATGACGTGGACGGCGGCGTCATGGCCGGACGAAACTGACGCGGCCGCGCCCGATCAAGGAGGAAACCGACCCAATGTTGATCAATGCAGATTTCACCCAGCGCGTCGTGGTCCGCGCGACGGACGGCGGCTGGGTTCCCTCCCCGGTTACTGGCGTTGACCGCTTGATGCTCGACCGCGTCGGCGGGGAGGTGGCGCGCGCCACCTCGCTGGTGCGTTACGCCCCGGGCATGCGTTTTCCCGAACATACCCACGGCGGCGGCGAGGAATTCCTGGTGCTGGAGGGATCCTTTCATGACGCGATGGGGGATTATCCGGTCGGCGCTTATGTGCGCAATCCGATCGGCAGCGCGCATGCGCCCTGGGCGGGGCCGGACGGCGCGCTGCTGTTCGTAAAGCTGCGCCAGTTCGCTGAGGAGGACGGCGCGCGCGTGGCGATCGACACCGCCGGGGCCAGCTA
>JBMLRS010000715.1:0-2746 GCA_049240905.1 Elsteraceae bacterium | reverse complement strand
GGGAGTACATCAGTTCACAATCAGCCGCGTGTCCGGCTTAACGGGGTCAACTCCAGATCGCCATCGGAGCGCACCCGCGAGCGGGAGTACTCAGACCTGAGGCGTTCACGCGGTCAGAACAAGATCGGCTTGCTCAAATGCCGATCTTGTTCAGAACTTCATAAAAGGTTACGCGTTTTCGGCTAATCGCGATTCAAGCTAGGTTGAAAACGCTTAGGGGTTGAAATCAGCGATCGGGGTGAACGTGTGCGCCTCGCCTTCGCCCATCAAGATATCGGATCCGAGCAACAGCCAAGCATGCGCCTCCAGTTGACCGTCGCGTATGCGTACGCCAAGCCGGATACGGCCGCCGACAATTCGGCGTCGGGCAAGGAGCATCAGGCCGGCGGTCGCGCGCACGAGACAGCTGCTTGTCCAGGGCAGTCGGTTTGCGACGCGCGTGAGCCGTCCGGCGACGGCGCGTGCTCGGGTCAGCTCCTTCGGAAAATCCTGGCCTCCGCTCAGGGGGAGGGAGAAACCGCCGAGTTGATCTCGGAGTCGCCGCAGCGGCGGCAGATAGACCAGCGGCAAGGCAAGGATCAGCGCCAGCGCCGCTTCGGCTTGCAGGATGATCGCCTTCATGTCCGCCTCCTGCTCCGAAGCCGCTTTCGTCGATGCTGTCGCATCGGGACCGAGCGCGCCGCAACTCTTTCCATGTAACCACCCTTGGTCCCACTATCGTGCAATCCATAGTGCCTTGCGCTGCCGCTGGAGGCGAAGCTGAGAGTTCTTCACGTCTACAAGGAGTTCAATCCGACGCGCAGCGGCGTGGCGCGCCATATCGACGGGCTCGCACGTGGGCTTGCGGCCTGCGGCGCGGATGTGACGATCCTGGCGCCGAATATGGACGCCATCCCTTCCGAGGCGCCCTACCGGGCTATCACGGGCGGCCCAGAGGCGCTCCGTCGCGCGCTGGCGCAGTGCGACCTGCTGCATGCGCATGGCGCCCGCACACCCTTCAGCGCCTTAGCCGCGCTGCTGGCGCGAATGGCGGGCAAGCCCTTTGTCTATACCCCACATTGCTACTACGATCAGGGCGGGCCGGGTAAGCGGCTTGCCAAGGCGCTGTGGGATCAGTTGGTTGAACGATGGCTGCTCCGCGCGTCGCGCGCCAGCGTGCTGCTGGACGACAGTTGGGAAGCTTATCTGCGCGGACGCGGTTTGCCGACGACCCGCGCGGTGATTGTGCCGAACGGCGTCCGCGCCGCCGCCGCGCCATCTCCGCCGGAAACCGAGCCGCTGCGTCTGACCGGCGCGCCGGCGCTGCTGTCGGTCGGCCGTCTGGATCCTGTGAAGCGGATCAACGATCTGATTGCCTGCTTGAGCCTTCCGGGTCTGGAGCGGGCGGCCCTGCATGTCGTCGGCGTCGGGCCCGATCGAGAGCGGTTGGAGCGCCAGGCGAGCGCCGCAGGCCTGACCGATCGCGTGATCTTTCATGGGTGGAAGAACGACGCGTGGGTGGAGGCTGCGATGCGGGCTTGCGACCTGTTCCTCCTGGCCTCGAGCCAGGAGGGCATGCCGACCGTGCTTCTGGAGAGCCTCGGACTCGGCGCGCCGACCCTGGCCAGTGATCTGCCGGGAAATCGCGCGATTGCCGACGCAGTCGACTGGCCGGCGATCTTTCCACCAGGCGATCTGCCGGCGCTTTCTTCGGCGATCCTCGCCTGGGCCGGGCGGCCGATCCCGGCCGAAGTGCCGCAGCGGATCGCGGCGCTGTTCAGCTGGGACGTGCTGGCGCCGCGCATGATGCAGATCTATGGCGCCGCCTCAGGCGCGTGATTGGAGCAGCGCAAGCAACCGATCAACCGACTGCGCCGGCTCCTCAAGATCGGTGCGCAGACGCAAGGCCGGGGCGAGCGGCGCCTCATAGGCTTGGTCCAACCCGGTCATATTGCTGAGTGCGCCGGTCGCCGCGCGGGCGTAGAGGCCCTTGGGGTCGCGGCTTTGGCAGACGTCCAGCGGCGCGTCTACGAAGATCTCGAGAAATCTGCCCTGGGGCAGCAGCCGGCCCGCGCGCGCGCGATCCGCGCGGAAGGGCGATATCAGCGAGACGATGACGATCAGCCCGGCGTCATGCATCAGCTTGGCGACTTCTCCGACCCGCCGCACGTTCTCTCGACGGGACGCCGCGTCAAAACCGAGATCGGCGTTGAGTCCGGTTCGCAGATCATCGCCGTCGAGCCGCATCGCTCGCAGGCCGCGCTCGGCGAGCCGGCGCTCCAGCAGTTCGGCGATGGTGGATTTTCCGGCGCCTGAGAGCCCCGTGAGCCATAGAACCATCGGCGTTTGGCCGGCCAGATCGGCGCGCGCGGCCGCAGTCAGTCGCTCGGGTTCGCCTTCAGCCGCCGGCGACGGGCCGACTGATTCCGCGATCATCCCGGCGGCGACCGTGTCGCAGGTCTCGCGGTCGATCAGAATGAAGCCGCCGGTGGTCCGATTGACGTCGTAGCGATCGAAAGCGATCTCACCGTCGGTTTCGATTGTGACCTTGCCGATCTGATTCATCGACAAGCTGGGTTGGGTTTCAAGCGTCAGCCGCTCGAGATCGAGCGCGCCGTGCAGTTGGACGATGGTGGCCCCGATCGTCATCCCGCCGATCTTGAGGAGACGCCGGTCTCCGGCCTTACACGGGACCTCCCCCATCCAGATCAGATCCGCGCTGAGCCGACGCCCGATTGACGGCGGGGCCTCGACCAGAGTCAGCAGG
>JBMLRS010000714.1:0-26388 GCA_049240905.1 Elsteraceae bacterium | reverse complement strand
CGCGCTTCTCGCGTTCGGCGACGATGTCGTAATAGACCTTGCCGGTGCACAGCACGACGCGGCGGATCTTGCTGTCGGCCACCAGCTTGTCGGTCTCCGGCAGGATGCGGTGGAAGGAGGAGCCCTCGACGAAATCCTTCAGCGAGGACTGGCAGGCCTTGGCGCGCAGCAGCGATTTCGGCGTCAGCACGATCAGCGGCTTGCGGAAGCTGCGCTTCATCTGGCGACGCAGGGCGTGGAAGTAGTTCGCCGGGGTCGTGCAATTGACGACCTGGATGTTGTCTTCCGCGCAAAGCTGCAGGAACCGCTCAGGACGGGCGGAGGAATGCTCCGGACCCGCGCCTTCATGGCCGTGCGGCAACAGCATCACCAGACCGGACATGCGCAGCCACTTGGTTTCGGCCGACACGATGAACTGATCGATGATCACCTGGGCGCCGTTCACGAAATCGCCGAACTGCGCTTCCCACAGCACCAGGGCGTTCGGCTCGGTCAGGCTGAAGCCGTATTCGAAGCCCAGAACCGAGGCTTCGGCCAGCGGGCTGTCGATCACTTCGTAGGTCGACTGGCCCTGCGCGATGTTGTTGAGCGGGACGTAGCGCGCCTCCGTCTCCTGGTCGATCAGGACGGAGTGGCGTTGGCTGAAGGTGCCGCGGCCGCTGTCCTGGCCGCTAAGCCGCACCGGCACGCCTTCCAGCAGCAGAGTGCCGAAGGCCAACGCTTCGGCGGTGGCCCAGTCGAAGCCCTCGCCCGAGGCGAACATCTGGCGCTTGGCTTCGAGCTGACGCACCAGCTTGCGGTTGATGTTGAAGCCGTCCGGCCACTTCACCAGCGCGTCGCCCACCTGGCGCAGCGCGCTTTCCGAGACCGCCGTGACGCCGCGACGATCGTCGTCCGGCGCGGTCGACAGGCCGCTCCACTTGCCTTCCAGCCAGTCGGCCTTGTTCGGCTTATAGCTCGGCGCCGCGTCGAATTCGGCCTGCAGGTCGGAGATGAAGGCGTCGTAGACCGCCTGGCCTTCCTCCGCCGTCATCACGCCCTCGCCGACCAACTGCTCGGCGTAGAGCTCGCGCGTGGTCTTGCGAACCGCGATGTTCTTGTACATCTGCGGCTGAGTGTAGGCCGGCTCGTCGCCTTCGTTATGGCCGTGGCGGCGATAGCAGATCATGTCGATCACCACGTCGCGGCGGAAGCGCTGGCGGAACTCCGTCGCCACGCGGGCGACGTGGACCACGGCCTCGGGATCGTCGCCGTTCACGTGGAAGATCGGCGCCTGCACCATCATCGCCACGTCCGACGGATAGGGCGTGAAACGCGAATAGGCCGGCGCGGTGGTGAAGCCGATCTGGTTGTTCACGATGAAATGGATCGTGCCGCCCGTGCGATAGCCGCGCAGTTCGGACAGGGCCAGCGTCTCCGCCACCAGACCCTGGCCGGCGAAGGCCGCGTCGCCATGCATCAGCAGGCCCATCACCTGGGTGCGGTCGGTGTCGCCGCGCTGCTGCTGCTTGGCGCGCACGCGGCCGACCACGACCGGGTCGACCACTTCCAGGTGCGACGGGTTGGCGTTCAGCGAGAGGTGGACGACATTGCCGTCGAACTCGCGGTCGGCCGAGGTGCCCAGATGGTATTTCACGTCGCCGGAGCCCTGGACGTCGTCCGGATTGGCCGGATTGCCCTGGAATTCCGAGAAGATCGCCGCGAAGCGCTTCTTCATGAAATTGCCCAGCACGTTCAGGCGGCCGCGATGCGGCATGCCGATCACGACTTCCTGCACGCCCAGCTGGCCGCCGCGCTTCAGGATCTGCTCCAGCGCCGGAATCATCGATTCCCCGCCTTCCAGGCCGAAGCGCTTGGTGCCGGTGTATTTCTTGTCGAGGAACTGCTCCAGCGCCTCGGCGGCGACCACGCGCTCATAGATCGCGCGCTTGCCCTTGACCGTGAACTCGGTGTGGTTCAGGCCGCCTTCGATGCGGTCCTGCAGCCACAGCCGTTGCTCCATGTCCTGGATATGCATGAACTCGACGCCGATCTTCCCGCAATAGGTTGCGCGAAGCCGGGCGATGATCTCCCGCAAGGTCAGAACCTCGCCGGGGCCGATCATGTTGTCGATGAAGATCGGGCGGTCCATGTCCGCGGCGGTGAAGCCGTAGGTCTCCGGATCCAGCTCAGCCTGCTTCTTGGCGGCGTTGATGCCCAACGGGTCCAGATCCGCCTCCAGATGGCCGCGCGTCCGGTAGGCCCGGATCAGCAGCAGGGCGCGGAACGTGTCTTTCGCCGCGGCGCGCACGGCCGGATCGTTCAGCGAGGCGGGCCCTGCGGACGGGGCCGGAGCGGCCGCGCCGTTCGCGGGCTTCGCGCCCTTCGGCGGCGGCGGGGTTGGCTCGGCGACGCCGATGACCTGGCTGCGCGCCTTGGTCCAGGAAGGCCCAGAGAGGTCCTTGGCGACGCCGCGCGCGTCGTCCGCCATCCCGGCGAAGAAGCCCGCCCAACTGGGATCGACCGAAGCCGGATTCTCCAGATAGCGTTCGTAAAGCTCGGCGATGAACGTGGCGTTCGCGCCGAAGAGAAAGGAGTTCTGGTCGAGTTGGGTGGCCATCATGTCGCTCCGGCGGCCTTTCCCGGTCGGGTCAGATGACCGGGTTGGCCGCTCGACATCGTTAGGTAGGGTTAGGCTTTCAAGAATTCAGCCATCGTGACGCCCAATTTTGCGGGTGAATCCGCAACCCGGACGCCCGCCGAGCGCATGGCTTCCTGTTTGTCGCCGGCGCCGCCTTTGCCGCCGGAGATGATCGCGCCGGCGTGGCCCATGCGGCGGCCGGGAGGCGCCGTGACGCCCGCGATGAAGCCCACGACCGGCTTCTTGATCTTGGAATCCTTCAACAGCTGCGCGCCGTCTTCCTCGGCCGAGCCGCCGATTTCGCCGATCATGATGATGCCCTGGGTCTCGGGATCGGCCAGGAACAGCTCCAGCACGTCGACGAAGTTGGTGCCGTTGACCGGATCGCCGCCGATGCCGACGCAGGAGCTCTGGCCCAGGCCCGCCGCCGTGGTCTGCGCCACGGCTTCATAGGTCAGGGTGCCGGAGCGCGAGACGATGCCGATCCGGCCGCGCCGGTGGATATGACCGGGCATGATG
Organism: Elsteraceae bacterium; assembly: GCA_049240905.1. GTDB lineage: Bacteria > Pseudomonadota > Alphaproteobacteria > Elsterales > Elsteraceae > JBMLRS01. The sequence continues at coordinate 23,249 of JBMLRS010000714.1, read as the reverse complement.
CCGATCTTGCACTCATCCGGCGTGATCACGCCCGGGCAGTTCGGCCCGATCAGTCGGGTCTTGGAGCCCGCCAGCGCGCGCTTCACCCGCACCATGTCCAGCACCGGGATGCCTTCGGTGATGCAGACCGCCAAGCGCAGCTCGGCGTCGATCGCCTCCAGGATCGCGTCGGCCGCGAAGGGCGGCGGCACATAGATCACGGTGGTGTCGCAGCCGGTCTTGGCCTTGGCTTCGGCGACGGTGTCGAACACCGGCAGGTTCAGATGGCTGGTTCCGCCCTTGCCCGGCGTCACGCCGCCGACCATCTGCGTGCCGTAGGCGATCGCCTGTTCGGAGTGGAAGGTGCCCTGAGCTCCGGTGAACCCCTGGCAGATGACCTTGGTCGCCTTATCGACGAGGATCGCCATTACGCTGCTTCCTTCACGGCTTTGACCACCTTCGCGGCGGCGTCGCCCAGATTGTCCGCCGACAGGATCGGCAGGCCCGATTGCGCCAGGATCTGCTTGCCCAGCTCGACGTTGGTGCCTTCCAGACGCACCACCAGGGGCACGTTGAGGCTGACCTCGCGGGCCGCCGCCACCACGCCTTCCGCGATCACGTCGCAGCGCATGATGCCGCCGAAGATGTTCACCAGAATGCCTTCGACGTTGGGGTCCGACAGGATGATCTTGAAAGCCGTGGTCACGCGCTCTTTCGTGGCGCCGCCGCCGACGTCCAGGAAGTTCGCGGGCGAGCCGCCGGACAGCTTGATGATGTCCATCGTCGCCATCGCGAGGCCGGCGCCGTTGACCATGCAGCCGATGCTGCCGTCCAGCTTGATGTAGTTCAGGCTGTGCTTGGCGGCTTCCAGCTCCGCCGGGTCTTCTTCGGACTCGTCGCGCAGCTCTTCGATGTCCTTGTGCCGGAACAGGGCGTTCTCATCGAAATTGATCTTGGCGTCGAGCGCCAGAACCCCGCCCGCGCCGGTGACGACCAACGGGTTGATCTCGACGATCGAGCAATCGAGCTCGGTGAAGGCCTTGTACATCGCGGTCAGGAAGCCGACGCAGGCGTTGACCTGCTTGCCTGTCAGGCCCAGACCGAAGGCGATCTGACGGCCATGGTAGGGCTGCAGGCCCTGCACGGGATCGATGTCGACGCGCAGGATCTTCTCCGGATGGTCGTGGGCGACCTCCTCGATCTCCATGCCGCCTTCGGTCGAAGCCATGATGGTGACGCGGCTGGTGGCGCGGTCGATCAGCATCCCGAGATACAGCTCGCGCGCGATGTCGCAGCCTTCCTCGACGTAGATCCGCTTCACTTCCTTGCCCGCGTCGCCGGTCTGCTTGGTGACCAGGATCTTGCCGATCATGGCTTCGGCCGCCTTGCGGACATCCTCGATCGACTTCACGACGCGGACGCCGCCCTTGCCGTTCGGATCATCCTTGAACCGTCCGGCGCCGCGGCCGCCCGCATGGATCTGCGACTTCACGACATAGACCGGCCCGCTCAGCCCTTCGGCGACCTTCACGGCCTCCTCCGGAGTGTAGGCCACGCCGCCCTTCGGAACCGCGACGCCGAAGCGCTTCAGCAGTTCCTTGCCTTGATACTCATGGATGTTCATGGATGCTCCAGATCCTAAGAGGCGGCCTTGTCGAGCGACACCGCGGCGTCGATCAGGCTCTGCACGGCGGCGACGGACTTGTCGAACATCGCTTTCTCGGCGGCGTCCATCGAGATCTCGACGATCCGCTCCACGCCGCCGGCGCCGATGACCACCGGCACGCCGACATAGATGCCCTTCTGGCCATACTGGCCGTCCAACCAGGCGGCGCAAGGCAGCACGCGCTTCTTGTCCTTCAGGTAGCTCTCCGCCATCTGGATCGCGCTGGAGGCCGGCGCGTAGAAGGCCGAGCCGGTCTTCAGCAGGGCCACGACCTCGGCCCCGCCGTCGCGCGTGCGCTGCACGATCTTGTCCAGCTTCTCCTGCGTGGTCCAACCCATCTTCACCAGATCAGGCAGCGGGATGCCGGCGACGGTGGAGTAGCGCACCAGCGGCACCATCGTGTCGCCATGGCCGCCCAAGACGAAGGCGGTGACATCCTCGACCGAGACCTTGAACTCCTCCGCGAGGAAGTAGCGGAAGCGGGCGGAGTCCAGCACGCCAGCCATGCCGACGACCTTGTGATGGGGCAGGCCCGCCTTCTCGCGCAGCATGTAGACCATGGCGTCGAGCGGGTTGGTGATGCAGATCACGAAGGCGTTCGGGGCGTACTGCTTGATGCCCTCGCCGACCTGCGCCATCACCTTGGTGTTGGTCGCGACCAGATCGTCGCGGGTCATGCCGGGCTTGCGCGGCACGCCGGCGGTGACGATCACCACATCGGCGTCCTTGATCACGGAATAGTCGCTGCCGCCGCTGAAGTGGGCGTCAAACCCTTCGACCGGCGAGGCCTCGACGATGTCCAGGGACTTGCCCTGGGGGATGCCGTCCGCGATGTCGAACATCACGACGTCGCCCAGCTCCTTCAAGCCGATCAGAAAAGCAAGCGTTCCGCCAATATTGCCGGAACCGACCAGGGCGATCTTTGGACGAGCCATGGAAACCTCATTCTACGGAGCAGGCTTGAATCAGCCTCAGGGGGAAAACTATGAGCGGCGCAGAGCTACTGGAAATCAGATACCCTGACAAGGGAAAGCCAACCAAGAGAGCTGTTCCACGCCAAATTCGACCTATATCTTCACGCTTTTTTTGTGATCACACGGTGGGCTCCTTTCGCCCCTGCGTCGGATCGACCCAGCGCGCGCAAGAGCATCCTGACACCGTCTCAGCCAGATCGCCGAGAAAATCCCACAGCGCCGGCTCATGGACCAGATGATGCGTCAAAAAGCCGGTCGGCTCCGCCGCATCGACGACGCCCGCGCGCCGGGCGGCCAGATGCTCGGTCAGGCGCGCCAACGTCTTCTCCGGACCGATGAAGCGACGGCCCGCCTTCCAGGCGATCGGGTCGACATGGGCGTTCACCCGGAACGGGTCGCGGCGCGGCTCGAAGCAAGAGAGCCCGGCGTAGCCCAAATCCGGCAGGCGCTCCGCCAGTTCGGGATCGATCCGGTTCCAAGGCGGGACCAGCCAGGGTTTGAAGCGCAGGCCGAAGGCGTCTTCCAGGATGGCCCGTCCCGCCGACAATTCCGCTTCAACAATCTCCTGCGGGCGATCCAGCCCGATCTCGCAGGCCTTCTGACCGACAGGCCGGTGATTCACGTGGGCGAAGCCATGCTGGACCACATAGGCTGCGGTTCCTTCCAGCCGCGGGCTTAGGCTCGGCTCCAGCGGCCGGGGGATCACCGCCAGCATCAGCGGAATCTCCGCCGTGATCGCCAGCAACCGATCCAGCGCCGGGGTGGCCGCCACCGCGTCGTCGTCGCGCCACCAGAGCGTCGCGACCCTGCCCTCGCCGCCCCAGGCGGCCAATTCGGCTTCGAAGCCGCGCCAGGCGGTCATCGGACGAGGTCCTTCAACAGCCGCGCGGTCTCCGCCGCGCCGTCCATCGCCACGGTGAAGGCCGGGGCAGGGCGGTCCAGCGCGCGCTCGATCGCCGCCGCCAGCCGTTCCGGCGTCAGATCCTTCTCAGGCGTGACCACGGCGACGCCCGCCGCCTCCAGCAGGGCGCAGCGCTGGGTCTGCTCGGTCTCGCCGGGGGCGGCGAAGGGGACCAGAACCGCGCGCGGCCCGGCGGACAGCAGGTCCAGAACGGTGTTATAGCCGGCCTGGCTGATCGACAGGACCGCCTCCGCCATCATGACCGGCAGATCCGGGCGATTGCGGAACACGGAAATCCCAGGGCCGGCCAAGGCTTCGATCCGGCGCGCGTCGGCTTCCGGCATGGCGGGGCCGGTGACCAGGCTCCAAGGCGCCTCCGCCAGACGGGTCAGCTTGCGCGCCGCAGCGGCCGCCATCAGCAGCTCCATCCCCACCGCGCCGCCGCCGACCGAGGCGACCACGCCGGACCTCTCGCGCGTCGCCGTTGGGGCCGACGGACCCACGTATCCCGTGTAGCGGATCCTGTCGGCGATCTCGGCCGCCGCGGGAAAGCTGGCCTCCAGCGCGATCACCCGCGGGTCGCCATGCACCAGCACCAGATCGACCGAGGCCTTCACCCGGTCGACGATCCCCTGAGTGCGCGCGCGATCATCCTTGGCCACCAGAATGTCCCGCAGGGAAACCGCGACCGCCGGCCGCGGCCGGGCTTCGGCGACGGTCGACAGCAACGGCTCCAACTCGAAGCGCAGCGCGCGGCGGGCGAAAGGGTAGCCCTCCAGCAACAGAACATTCGGCTTAATCCGGTGGAACAGCGCCAGAAGCTGTTCGCGGCGATGGGCTTTGAACCCATCGTCCGGGGCATTTCCGGCTTCGGTCAGAAGGCGTCCGAAGTCGCTGGCGTCGGCGTGCAGCGCGGGCAGGGGATGCACAGAGGCGCCGCCCCAGTTTTCCCCCGCGGTCGCTTCGCCGCCGCGCGCGACATGGACCTTTATCCCGGCGGCGTCCGCCGCCCGCGCCAGCCGTTCGGCCCGCCGCAGATGGCCGATGCCGACCAGATGCTGCACATGAAACAGCAACCGGGTCATGGGACGAGCGGCGCGTTCATGCGCTCCACCTTCGGTTGGCCGGCCCGATCGACATGGAACAGATGGCCGCGCTTCCAATCCAGCCGGATCGGCGGCTTGCCCTGAAAGTCCCAGCCGGTCGCGAGCCCGAGCACCGCGCGGATCACGCCCTTGTGCGCGACCGCGACCGTGGGGACGCCGGCCTGACCGATCGTCCGCAGCCAGGGCCGCAGCCGCTCCTGCACCTGGCGCGGCGTCTCCCCGCCCGGCGGCGCGAAGTCCAGCCCGGCCATCTCCGGCCGGTCATAGGCGAGGCCGTAGCGCGGGCGCAGGGTGACGTCGCTCTCCCCCTCCCAATCGCCCCAGGACATCTCGATCAGCGCGCGCTCCACCGGCACGGCGCGACCGAACAGGATGGTGGCGGTCTCTCGCGCGCGGGTCATCGGGCTGGTCACGGCGGTCCACCGCGCCCACTCCACGGGGAGCCGCCAGCGCGCCACGTCGGCGCGCCCTTCGGTCGAGAGCGGCAGGTCGGTGCGGCCCTGCAATCGCCCGACGGCGGTCCAGGCGGTCGGGCCATGGCGGATGAAGGCGAGCGGCGTCATCAAAGCCTCTTCATCGAAGCGCCGCGAGGGCCGCGTCGAGACGCGCCGAGGCCGTCCCGATCAAGTGGTCCGCCCGCACGGCCTCGCGCGCCGCGCGGCCGAAAGCGCTGCGCAACCTTGGGCGGTCCAGCATCAGCCGCAACCGATCGGCGAAGGCGAACACGTCGCCGACCGGCGGCGTCAACCCTGTCAGCCCGTCGCGCACGATCGCGCCCACCCCGCCGCAATCCCCGGCGATCACTGGCAAGCCGGCGGCTTGCGCCTCCAGCAACGCCATTCCGAACGCCTCGTTGATCGCAGGCCAGACCAGCAGATCCGCCTCGGCGTAGAGCCGCTCCAGCCGGGCGGCGTCGCAAAGCCCGAGGAAGGTCACGCGCGCGCCGAACGGCGCGAAGGCGGCCTCGACCGAACCGCGCGCCGGCCCGTCGCCGGCGATCATCAGGCTCCAGTCGCGATCGATCACTTCGCCGAGCGCTTCGGCGAGCAAGCGGTAGGAGGCGAGCTTGTCGCCGGGCCGCATCATCCCGACCGCCAGCAGCAAGGGGGCGTCCCGCTCCGGCCGTTCGACCGCAGGCGGCTCGGCCTCTAGAAAAGGGGGCAGCGCCAACAGGCGCGCGCCGGGCTTCAGATGAGGCCTGACGCCTTCCTGATCCGCGGGGTTGAGAGCGACGGCGAGATCGGCGGCGCCAAGGGCGGCGAGGGCGGCGTCATGGCCGGGCAGGCCGGCGCGCTTCCCCGCGATCGACGCTTCAGCCACCGCGTAGGGTATCCCGAACCGTCGGGCGAGAGTCGGCCCGAGATAGTCCGGCGCCTTGTAATAGAGATGATAGGTGAACCAGAGGTCGGGCGGATCGCGGGACAGCCGATCCCCCAGACGATCCGCCAGCCGCGCGCCGATCAACGCCAGACGCGCGGCGCGGCCGGGGCTGCTCCCATCGTCGCGGCTGCGGAAGCGCGAAGCCAGAAAGACGTCATGCCCGGCGAGCTTCAGCGCCTCGATCAGCAATCGGCCGATCCTGCGGTCGCCGGACGGGGTGGGATGGTCGGGCGCCTTCAACGGCGCGTAGAAGGCGATCCGCATCACAAGCCCCGAAACCGCTCAGCCAGCCAATCGAGCCCGCCGTCGGCGGAGAAATGCGTCCGCACGCGGCGCTGGCCCGCCTCGCCCAGCGCGCGGCGCCGTTCCGGATCTTCAGCCAAGGCTTGGATCGCGTCGGCCAAGGCGACCGGATCGGCCGGTCGCACCAACACGCCCGTGTCAGGCGCGATCAGCTCCGGGATGGCGGAGACGGCGGTGGCGACGCAGGCGACGCCTTGGCTCTGCGCCTCCATCAGCACGTTGGGCAGCCCGTCGCGGTCGCCGTCGCCCGCGATCCGGCTGGCGAGCACGAACAGATCCGCCGCGCGATAGGCCGCCAGCACCGCGCCTTGCGCCTGGGCGCCGCGCCACTCGATCCGGCCGGCGATTCCGTGCGCGGCGGCGCGCGCGGCCATCGCCTCCTTCAACGGACCGCCGCCGATATGGGTCAGCCGCCAATCAATCGACGCAGGCAGGCGGGCGAGCGCGTCGATCAGATCGTCGACCCCCTTCTTCTCCACCAGCCGACAGACCGACAGGAGGCGCAGCGACGAGTCGTCGCCCGGAGGCGCGCGGTCGACCGGAGGGAAACGCCCGAGGTCGAGCCCGTGATAGGCCAGATGCACGCTGTCCGGCCGCGGCGACAGGGAGGCCAGATGATCGCGGCCAATTCGGGTGCAGGTCACCGCCCAACGGCAATCGGCCAGCTTCTCCGACAGCTCCCAATCCGGGCTGGTCCAGATGTCGCGGGCGTGGGCCGAGGCGGTCCAAGGCAGGCCGAGGATCGTCGCGGCGTACCGCGCGACCGAGGCCGGGGTGTGGATGAAATGGGCGTGGAGATGGGTCACAGACGGCGGCAGGCGATCCGCCAGCACCAGCGCCTGGCCGAAGCGGCGGACCCGATTGCGCGTGCGGTCGCGGGCGAGGTCGCGCAGCCAGGCCGCACGGGCGGCGGGATAGCCAGGCCGACGGCGTTGGCGCGTCCAGGCGGCCAACACCTGGCCGGGCGCGTCATGCAGATACTCCGGCAGGTAATCCACCGGCGCGCGGATCTCCTGGATCAGCGGATGGGCGGTCTTGTCGGTCGGATGGCGCAGCGAATAGAGCGCGATGTCGATCCCGCGGCGCTCCAGCCCGTGAATCTCCTGGGCCACGAAAGTCTCGGAGAGGCGTGGGTAGCCCTTGACGACGAAGGCGACTGTCACAGAACCGGGCAAGCGTCCGAGGCGGCGATCGCGGCCCGGTACTCCGCCGATCCCCGTCGGTCGGACGTCGCCTGCTTCAAGAGCCAATGATCGACGCGGCGCGCAATCGCCTCATGGCCGTCCAGCAAGCCGGGAATCGTGACGCTTGAGGGGCGCGGTTGCCGGGTCAGAGCGCGCAGCGCGTCGACCATCGCCAGAGGATCGCGCACGCCGTCGTCGGACAGCGCCGTGATCAGGCCAAGCGCCGCCGCCCGCTCGGCGCGGATCGCCTGCTCCAGCCGGGGCTCGGTGCGCGGCACGATGAGGGCGGGCCGGTCATAGGAGAGGATCTCGCAAAAGGTGTTGTAGCCGCCCATCGCGACCACGCCGGCGGCCATCGCCAGCAGGCTTTCCAGATTTGGCGCGAAGTCCGCGAAGGTGACGTCCGGCAGACGCGCGGCCCGACGCTCGAACTCCGCGCGTCGCTTGGCGCTCATGAAGGGGCCGCAGACGATCTTCATCGGCGGCAAGGGCTCCAACCGACGGCGCGCGACGGTTTCGCGCGCCGACAGCACCCAATCCACCATGTCCTCGCCGTCGCCGCCGCCGCCGGGGGTGATCAGCAGGAACGGCCGCTCGCCCGCCGAGCCGGCGGCGGGACGCGGCCCGGGGATGGCTTCGTTGCGGCGCAGATAACTGGTGTAGACGATCCGGCTGCGGACGGCGTCGGACAGATCGATGCCGAGCAACGGATTGTAGATCTGCGGGAGACCGTAGATCCACAGCTCGTCATAGAAGGATTCGACCGCTTCGGCCGATTGCTTCCGGACCCATTCCTGCGACAGGCGCGCCGGCTCGTCCATCACGTCGCGCAGGCCGAGAATGATCGGCACGCCGCGCTCCTTCAGGAATTGCAGGGTCGGCAGCATCTCGCCGCGGATGCCGAGAGGCTCCTTGTCGACCAGCATCAAGCTGGGCTTAAAGGCCTCGGCCGTGTCGCGGATGATGCGGGCGCGCGCCTCGATCGCCTCGCTGAGGTCCTGATCGGGGGCGACGGCCCGATAATCGCCGCTCTTCTGCTTGATGATCGCCGGAACCAGGGTGATGTGGATGCGCGGGTCGAACTCGAAGCGCGCGACCAGCGGCAGACCGGACAGGATGCGCACGGACAGGCCGGGATCGCGCGCGATCAGCGACTGGGCGATCGATCGGCAGCGGCGCAAATGGCCCAGTCCGAACGAGTCATGGCTGTAGATCAGAAGACGGCGAGGGCTCCGTTCAGGCATTCTGGCTAGGCCTCACAGGTCCTTCGCTGGTCGCCCGACCCGCCTCAGCGGGTTGGTGAGGCGACGCATTCCATACTCGTCGCCCAAGGTCAATCGCTCTTGCTCGACGCGGCGCCCGCGCGCTCGTCGATCGCGGTCCGCATGACCCGGCTGGAGCGCTCCAATCTCTTGGCGAGATCGCGCATGACGGAAAGCGCGAAATCGGGGTTCTCCTTCACCAGATGGAAAAACACGTCGCGCGTCAGCTTCAGGCAGACCATCGGCGTGCGCGCCCGCACGGTCGCAGTGCGTTTTCCCGAATGCAGCAGCGCGATGTCGCCGACGACCTGATGGACGCCAACCGTTCCGAGCGGAATCTCCGTGCCGCCGGCCTCCGCCAGCACCTCCGCGTCCCCGGAAATGATCAGGAACGCGGTGTCCCCAAACTCGTCCTGTTGGATGAAGCGGTCCCCCTCCATAAACGACACCCGCTCCGAGGCGAAGCTCAACAGCTTCAGCTGGCTCGCATCCATGTTCGCGAACATCGGCACTTTGCGGAGCAGATCCACTTCCTGTTGAAGGCTCATCTCACTCGCTCCTCACCAAAGCCTGGAACAGTTCCGACCGCGCTTCGACCTCGTCATAGCTCCCCTGGTCCACGACATGGCCATTGTCCATCACCACCACCCGATCAAACAGCCGCGCCAGGCTCGGCCGCTGCAAGGTCCAGATCACCGGGCGAGGACCTGCGCCCTTGAGGACCGCCTCGATCAGCCGCGACTGAGCGCCAAGATCGAGCGCGGCGAAAGGGTCGTTCAAGATCAAGACGTCCGGCCGCTTCAGCAAGGCGCGCGCCAAAGCCACCTTCTGTCGCAACTCAGGCGACAGGCGAGCGCCGCCGACGCCTGCGTGATAGGTCAGACCGACCTCGACGATCGCGCCCAACACCGTCTCGAGCTGGCCGGCCGCCTTCAAGGCGTCCAGCACGACCTGCCGGATGCGACCGCCCGGCCCATCCTGGCCCGGCGCGACTCGACCGAACAGCAGATTGTCCCGCAGGGACGCCGTTCTGTTGTACCGTTCTGGATCGTAGAACTCGATAGCCGTCCGCTCGCCCGCCGGCAAGATCTGCGCGAACCGGGCGCGGGCCGCCATAACGTCGTCCCGGATCTGCTGGTCGATCTCGTCAAGGCGGTGGCGGGCCGGGACCAACCGCAGCAGGATCGAGACGATGCCGATCTGCTCCTCCTCGCTCAGCAGTTCATGCTGTCCGGCGCGATGCCGGCGCGTGACCGCCGCTTCGTAATCCGCCAGTTCCTGGCCGTCGACGAAGCTGTATTTCACCAGGATGGGGTGGCCGGGCGGCAGGCCCTCAAAGATCTCCAGCATCGTCCGCGCGACCGCGCAGCCAAGATCGACGAACCGCGCCCAGAGCCCAAGCTCGACCAAGGTTTTGCGCACGTAGGCGCTGCTCGCCAGATGCTGCAGATCGAAACTGGGGCCGACCGGCGTGCCGAACAGCAGATTCTCCGCCAACGACGCCTGCTCATTGAATTTCTCGCGCTCGAACGGCGCGTAGTAGCCCTCGAACCGCGGTTCGGAGAGGGTCCTGTAGAGGATCTGCCGGGCGTTTAGGATGATCTCCGCCAGCTCCGGCTGCTTTTCAGGATCAATGCTGCGGCGCAGCCCCAGCTCGCGCAGCTCGCTGATCAGATCGGCGTCGGTCAGCACGCGATGGAGATGGTTGTTGAACGCCTCCGCCGCCGATCCGTTGCCGTCCCAGAACGACTTGAGGTCGATCCAATTCACGGTCGGATCCTCGGTGGAGTCGCCGCTGATCAGGGCCTCGTGACGACGACGGCGCTGGGCCGCGTCGTCGCGCGCGTCCGGATTGACCTGCGGCCGGTTCCATAAGCCATAGACGAGATTGTCCCGCACCGTGCCGGCGAACAGGTGAATGGTCTGCGGCACGAAGCCGATTCGGCGCGCGACGGTGACCCGCGGCAGATCGGTCATCGGCTTGCCGTCCAGCAGGATGCGCCCGCTGGTTGGCTCCAAAAGGCCCGAGAGCATGTGCGTCAGAAGACCGGGAGCCACGCCGTTCGAGCCGACGATCGCGACCCGTTCGCCCACCCCGATCGACAGGCTCAGATTGTCGATGCTGCGATAGCCTGTGGAATCGATCAGCGACAACGCCTGCGCCGCGATCTCCGCCTCCCCGCGCAGCACGGGTTCTTCCGGCTCGACAAGCCGATCGGCGGGGATCAGGCCGGGCGGGGCGAACTGCTCGACGATCAGGTCATATTTGATGATCGCATCGGCGCGGGATTGGTAATAGTCGAGCAACTCGCGCCATAGCGGGCCCAGATCCTTGTAGGCCGCCAGGGCCGCGACCAGCGCGCCGAAGGAAAGATCGCCCTTGATCACCAGATAGCCGCCGATCAGGTAGAAGAAGAAGGGCGTCAGCTGCGCGATGAAGTTGTTCAAAAACTTGATGAAGAACTTCCACTGATAGATCGAGAAGCGGTTCTGGTAGTTGATCCACAGACGATGGGAGAACTCCGCGCGCTGCCAGCGGCCGCCCGCGTTGGATTGGATCTCCGGTAGGGTGATCGCGGTTTCGTTGATCCGATCCGACAGCGCGCGCATGAGCCGCGTGCGCTCCTTCGAGAGCGCGTTCACCTTGTTCTGCAGCTTGGGGATCAGATAGATCTGCAGCGGATAGAGCGCGATCGCCGCCAGGCCCAGGATCGGATCCTGAATCAACATGAAGGCGAGCGTCACCGCCAGTTGCCCGCCGGCGAGCAAGGGCAGGGAGTAGCTGTCGCCGATGAAGCCGCCCAACGCCTCGGTCTCCGCAGTGATCATCGGGACGATCTCGCCCGGCGCGGTGTGGGCGAAGAAGCTGGACGGGAAGCGGAGCATGCGATTGTAGAGCGCCTGCCGCATCCGGCGCAGCATCCGCTCCCCCACCCGCCCCTTATAGGTGTTGATCTGCAGCTTGAAGGCGCCGTTCACCAGCACCAGCAGCAGGAAGCCCACGCTCAGCAGGATCAGATAGTCGATCTGCCCGAAAGAGAGGCCAAACACGGTCTGCGGAAACACTTTGCCGTTGATCGCGTTGTTGACGATCTGCTTCGGCAGCTCCAGCGAGACGTAGAGGAAGGGGAAGGACGCCAACGCCAACACCGTGACGATCACCTGCTGGCGCCAACTGTAGCGGTTCACGAAGCCAAACAGCGTCGCCGGCAGCGCCACGTCGTCGGGGTCGGCGACAGGCTTTGTCGAGGAGACGTCTGATTCGGTCCGTTGCAGGCCCATCATCCCTCAGAGGCGGTAAAGGTAGTCGTCATCTTGGCGGCGTTTCGGACTTCCCTTTAACAAGGCCGCTTGTGATTGCCGTTGTCATCAAGAAAGGTATGATCCGCCGATAAAACTTACGTCGGCCCTTCACCAGGATACTTGCCACCGCGATGTCCGACATTTTGACGATCGAGGATCTCCGGATTGATTTTCCCACGCCGTCCGGCGTGGTGCACGCCGTGAAGGGCGTCAGCTTCTCGATCCCGAAAGGCAAGACGGTCGCGCTGGTCGGCGAATCGGGATCGGGCAAGTCCGTCGTGAGTCAGGCGATCATGCGCATCCTGCCTCGCCCAGGCGTGATCTCGGGCGGGCGCATTCTGTTCCACGATCCGGCGGCCCCGGACGCCCCTCCCTTGGATCTGGCGGCCCTTCCGGACAATTCGAAGACCTTGCGCGCGATCCGGGGCGGCCGCATCGCCATCGTGTTCCAGGAGCCGATGACCGCCCTGTCGCCCTTGCACCGCATCGGCGACCAGGTCGGCGAATCCTTGTTCCTCCATCGCAATCTCAAGGGCGCCGCCGCCAAGGAAATCACGATCGAGATGCTTCGGCTGGTCGGCTTCCCCGATCCCGCCCGCGCTTATGACAGCTATCCGTTTCAGCTTTCCGGCGGACTGCGGCAGCGCGCGATGATCGCGATGGCCCTGGTCTGCCGCCCGGCGCTGCTGGTCGCGGACGAGCCGACCACCGCGTTGGACGTCACCATCCAAGCCCAGATCCTGCATCTCCTCGACGGGCTGCAGCAGGAGCTGGAGATGGCGGTGCTGATGATCACCCATGATCTGGGCGTGGTCGCCAACATCGCCGACGAGATGGTGGTGATGTATCACGGCAAAATCGTCGAGTCGGGAACCACCGAGGATCTGTTCGGCGCTCCAGGGCATCCCTACCTCCAGGCGTTGCTGCGCGCGATCCCGCGCTTCAGCCGGCCGGCGGGCGAGCGACTGGTTCCGATCCGCGATTACCCGCGCGAGCCGTCCGGCCATCTTTCGGGCGGCGCTGGGATCATGGCCGGCGGCCCGCCGATCGGCCAGCCGTTGCTGGAGATCAAGGGCCTGTCCAAGCATTACGGCGGGCGACGTGGCGGGCTTGCGCGGCGCGCGGTCGACGCGGTCGATCTGACCGTCGGGGCCGGCGAATGCGTCGGTCTCGTCGGGGAGAGCGGCTGCGGGAAGACCACGCTGAGCAAGCTGGTGCTGCGCGCGCTGGAGGCGGACGAAGGGACCATTCAGTTCAACGCCCCGGTCGGCGCGCAATCGGTCCCGGTCGACGTGCGGACCCTGGCCGGCGCCGATCTGAAGGCCTACCGCTCTCAGGTCCAGTTCGTGTTCCAGGACCCCTTCAGCTCGCTCAATCCGCGCATGACCGTGCATGATCTGATCGCCGAGCCGCTGGTGATCCACGGTCATGGCGATCCCGAGCAGCGCCGCGAGATCGTGGCGGAGCTGTTGAAGCTGGTCGGCCTCGATCCCCGCTTCATGCGGCGCTATCCGCACAGCTTCTCCGGCGGTCAGCGCCAGCGCATCGGCATCGCCCGCGCCCTGGCGCTGAAGCCGCGGCTGCTGATCTGCGACGAGCCGGTCTCCGCGCTGGACGTCTCGATCCAGGCGCAGATCCTGAACCTGCTGCTGGATCTGAAGGCGGAGCTGGGGCTGACCTACTTGTTCATCAGCCATAACCTCGCCGTCGTGGATTATCTGGCCGATCGGATCGCCGTCATGTGCGCGGGCCATATCGTGGAGATCGCGCCGCGCGCCTCGCTGTTCACGCGGCCGACCCACCCCTACACCCAGGCGTTGCTGGCCGCGATCCCGGAGCCGGAGCTGGGCGCTAGGCTGGATTTCGAGAAACTCATGGGCGGGCGCGCCTCCGATCCCACGGCCTGGCCGCAGCCTTTCCTGATCGACGCCGCGCATCGCCCGGAGTTGGTGGAGATCGCCCCCGGCCATCGGGTGCGGGCGTCGGCCTCTCTGCTCGCCGACAAGGCGATCGCGGCATGAAGCGCCTTTTCTTCGCCGCCGCCTTGTTCTGGACCACCGGCGCCCTCGCCGCGCCGCTGGTGGAGACGCCGGAGCTGATGGCGGACGTGGCGGCCGGCAAGCTGCCGCCCATCGCCGAACGCCTGCCGCAGACCCCGCTGATCGCCAACTTCGAAGCGCCCAACCGGATCGGCAAGCATGGCGGGGAGGTCCGAACCCTGATCGCCCGCGCCCGCGACGTGCGGCTGATGGCGGTCTGGGGCTATGCGCGCCTGATCGGCTATGCGCCGGATCTGACCCTGAAGCCGGATCTGGCGGAGCGGATCGACATCGAGGGCGATCGCGTCTTCACCATCCATCTGCGGCCCGGTCACCGCTGGTCGGACGGCCATCCCTTCACCGCCGAGGATTTTCGCTACTTCTACGAGGACGTGGCGACCAACGCCGCCCTGTCGCCGACGGGCCTGCCGCCGGCCCTGATGGTGGACGGCAAGCCGCCGCGCTTCGAAGTGCTGGACGAACGCACGATCCGCTACAGCTGGGACGCGCCCAACCCGGTGCTGCTGTCCGAGCTGGCGTCCGCCGCGCCGCTCTACCTCTATCGCCCCGCGCATTATCTGCGGCAATTCCACGCCCGCTACGCCGACAAGGCGGCGCTGGAGCAGCGGATCAAGACGGCCAAGGCGCGCAGCTGGCAACAGCTGCACAGCCGGCTCGACAACATGTATCGGAACGACAATCCGGATCTGCCGACCCTGGATCCCTGGATCAACCGCACGGCGGCGCCGGCGGAGCGCTTCGTCTTCAGCCGCAACCCCTATTTCCATCGGATCGATCCGGAGGGCCGCCAACTGCCCTATCTCGACCGGGTGGTCATGCAGGTGGCCGATTCCAAGATCGTGCCGGTGAAGACCGGGTCGGGCGAGACCGACCTGCAGGCGCGCTACCTGTCGTTCGACAATTACACGTTCCTGAAGCAATCGGCCAAGCGCAACGCCTTCGCCGTCGATCTGTGGACCCCGGGGAAGGCGGCCCACCTGGCGCTTTACCCCAACCTCACCGTCGCCGATCCGGTCTGGCGCCAGCTGATGCAGGATGTCCGGTTCCGCCGGGCGCTCTCCATGGCGATCAATCGGCGCGAGATCAATCAGGTCGCCTTCTACGGTCTGGGGGTGGAGGGCAACCACACGGTCCTTCGGCAGAGCCCTCTCTACAGCGACGCCAATCGCTTGGCCTTCGCCAATTTCGATCTGCCGGCGGCGAACGGGTTGCTGGACTCGATCGGCCTCGATAAGCGCGACATTACGGGTTACCGCCTGCTGCCGGACGGCCGCCCCCTGACCATCGTGGTGGAAGCCGCCGGCGACACGCTGGAGCGGACGGACGTGCTGCAGCTGATCCGCGACTCCTGGCGCGAGGCCGGCGTGAAGCTGCTGGTCAAGGGGACGCAAAACGAACTGTTCCGCAACCGCGTCTTCTCCGGCCAGGTGATGATGTCAATCTCCTCCGGGGCGGACGTCGGCCTCGCCACGCCGGACATGGCGCCGACCGAATGGGCGCCGGTCAGCCAGCAACTGTTGCAATGGTCCCAGTGGGGCAATCACTACGAAAGCCACGGCAAGGCGGGTCAAGCCCCCGATCTGCCGGAGGCGCGCAACCTGCTCACGCTTTACGAAACCTGGAAGCGAACCGGCGAAACCGCGGAGCGCGAGAAGATCTGGCGCGAGATGCTGGCGATCAACGCCAAGCAGGTTTTCGTGATCGGCTTGATCTCCGCGGTGCCGCAGCCTGTGGTGCTGGCGAACCAACTGCGCAATCTGCCGAAGAAGGGTCTGTTCAGCTGGGACCCTGGCGCGCAATTCGGCATGTACCGCATGGAGCAGGCCTGGTGGGACGATTCGCGCGCTCTGGCGAAGGCGCCCTAACGCCATGCTCAGCTACGCCGTCCGTCGCCTGTTCGTGATGATCCCGACATTGTTGGCGATCAGCTTCATCACCTTCGTCATCATCCAACTGCCGCCGGGCGATTTCCTGTCGACCTACATCGCCGAGCTGCAAAGCCAGGGCGAAGCGGTCGATCAGAACAAGATCGCCATGCTGCGCGAGATGTATGGGCTGGATCTGCCCTTCCACGAGAAATATCTGCGCTGGGTCTGGGGCCTGCTGCAGGGCGACATGGGTTGGTCGTTCGAATATGAGCTGCCGGTCTCCGACGTGGTGGGCGAGCGTCTGCTGATGTCGATCCTGCTGTCCTTCACCACGATCCTGTTCACCTGGGCGGTCGCCTTCCCGATCGGCATCTACTCCGCCACCCACCGCTACAGCGTGATGGATCATGGCTTGACGTTCCTCGGCTTCCTGGGGCTGGCGACGCCGAATTTCCTGCTGGCGCTGGTGCTGCTCTATCTGGCCAACGTCGTGTTCGGCACCTCGATCGGCGGGCTGATGGATCCGAAATATCTCGACCAGCCCTGGAGCCTGGGCAAGGTCGGCTCGGTGCTTGAGCATCTGGTGGTGCCCACCATCGTGATCGGCACCGCCGGCACCGCCGCGCTGATCCGCCGGTTGCGCGCCAATCTGCTGGACGAACTGAACAAGCCCTACGTCACCACGGCGAAGGCCAAGGGCTTGGCCCCGGGCCGAGCGCTGGTGAAATATCCGCTGCGCATGGCGCTGAACCCCTTCATCGCCGACATCGGCGAGATCCTGCCGAGCATCGTCTCGGGCGCGGCGGTCGTCTCGATGGTGTTGTCGCTGCCCACCACGGGACCGATGCTGCTGACCGCGCTGCAGAGCCAGGACATGTATCTGGCCGGCTCCTTCCTGATGTTTCTTGCGATGCTGACCGTGCTGGGCGTCCTTTTGTCGGACATCGCGTTGGCGCTCCTGGATCCCCGCATCCGGCTCGGCGCGGGATCCACCAAATGAGCACCCCTCCGCGCCCGCATTTCGTCTCGACTGAGCCGTTCGATCCCTACGCCGTCGACGCGATGACGCCGACCCAGAACCGCTATTATCAGGCCTCGCAATGGCAGTTGATGTGGTGGCGCTTCCGCCGCCATCGCCCGGCCGTGATCGCGGGGATCATTCTGCTCGCGCTCTACGCCTCGGCTCTGGTCAGCGAAGTGCTGGCCCCCTACGGCCTCGACAGTCGGGACAGCGACCATATCCTGGCGCCGCCGCAGTCGATCCATCTGTTCCACGACGGCAAGTTCATCGGCCCCTTCGTCTATGGCCTGACCTACGCGCTGAATATGGAGACGCTGAAGCGAGAGTATGAGCCGGATCCAACCCGTCCCCAGCCCTTGCGTTTCTTCTGCAGCGGCGACAGCTACAAGTTCTGGGGCATGGTCCCGGCCAGCTTCCATCTGGTTTGCCCGGCGCCGGGCGGAACCTTCTTCCTGCTCGGAACCGATCGATTGGGGCGGGACATGCTCTCCCGCCTGATCTACGGCACGCGCATCTCGCTCACCGTCGGGCTGCTGGGCATCGCGATCTCGATCATTCTGGGCGTCACGCTGGGCGGAATCGCCGGCTATTACGGCGGCTTCGCGGATCTGACGATCCAACGCCTGATCGAAGTGTTTCGATCCTTCCCGGAGGTGCCTCTCTGGATGGCGCTGTCGGCCGCGTTGCCGGTCGATTGGAGCCCGATCTTCGTCTATTTCGGAATCACCATCATCCTGGGGCTGCTCGACTGGACCGGGCTCGCCCGCGCGGTGCGCGCCAAGCTCTTGTCTCTGCGCGAGGAGGATTTCTGCGTCGCCGCGCAGTTGATGGGGGCCAGCCCGCCGCGCATCATCGGCCGCCACCTGCTGCCCAGCTTCGCCAGCCATCTGATCGCGTCCGCCACCTTGTCGATTCCCGGCATGATCCTGGGCGAGACCGCGCTCAGCTTCCTGGGGCTCGGGCTGCGGCCGCCGATCACCAGTTGGGGCGTGCTGTTGTCGGAGGCGCAGAACATCAATGTGGTGACGCTCTATCCCTGGCTGATGGCCCCGGTTCTGCCCGTCGTGCTGACCGTGCTGTGTTTTAATTTCTTTGGCGACGGCCTTCGAGACGCGGCCGACCCTTACAGCAATTGAGCAAACGCGCTATGGAGTCGCCATGACACAGGATTGGGACGCGATCTATCGCGCCGGCGACCTCGATCACTTGAGGAAACTGAAGGAAACCCCGCGCTTCGGCGTGATCGCGGGCTATTTGCATCGGCTGCTGCCCCGCTTCAAGCTGCTGGATCTTGGCTGCGGCGAAGGGCTGCTCTGGCCTTATCTGGATCAGTCGCGGATCACCGGCTATGTCGGCGTCGACGTCGCGGCCTCCGCGATCGCCAAGGCCCAGTCGCTGATCGGGCCCAGCGGGGTCGAGTCGCGCTGCCTGTGCAACAGCATCGAACGCTTCCTGCCTGAGACCACAGATCGATTCGACGCGATCCTGTTCAATGAAGTGCTGTTCTTCGTTGACGATCCGATCGCGCAGGTCGCCCGTTATCGCCCATGGTTGGCCGAGGGCGGCGTGATCCTGATCTCGCAATACCGCAGCCCCAAGGAGCAAGGCGGCGCGCGTCGGCTGACCGCGGAGCTGTTCGCCGCGCTGGAGGCGCCGCCCTGGACCACGATCGCCGGGGCGAGCGTCACCCACGCGGGTCAGCCCGGCAAGGAACTCACCTGGGACATCAGAGTGGTGCAATAGCCATGACCGTGACCGTCACTCCCACCGGCGCGGGGCTGGGCGCCGAGATCTCGGGCCTGGACCTCACCCGGTTGAGCGAGGCGGACGCGACTTTGCTGCACCAGGCCTGGCTGGACCATCAGGTCGTGCTGTTGCGCGGCCAGACACTGTCGCCGGAGGATCTGATCGGCTTCAGCCGACGGCTGGGGGATCTGGATCACGCGCCGATCCAGGAATCCGGCCGCCGCTTCGTCGCCGGCCATCCCGAGCTCTATGTGGTTTCGAACGTGATCGAGAATGGTCAGCCGATCGGCAGCCTCGGCGCGGGCGAGGCGGTCTGGCACACGGACATGTCCTATCTTCCGGCCCCGCCGAAGGCGAGCATGCTCTATGCGCTGGAGATCCCGCCCGCCGGCGGCGACACCAGCTTCTGCAACATGTACGCGGCGGCGGAAGCCTTGCCGGCGGAGATCCGCCGGGCGATCGCGGGCAAGCTGGTGAAGCATGACGGCACCTACAACAGCGGCGGTTATGTCCGCGCCGGCGTGACCCCGACCGACGATCCGCGCGACGCGCCGGGCGCGCTGCACCCGATCCTGGTGCGCCATCCCGAGACCAACCGCACCGCGCTTTATCTGGGGCGGCGGCGCAACGCCTATATCGACGGGCTGTCGCTGGAGGAGTCGGAGGCGCTGCTGGACGCGATCTGGGCGGTGATCGAGGATCCGGCGATCAGCTGGACGCATCGCTGGCGCGTCGGCGACGCGGTGCTGTGGGACAATCGCTGCACCATGCATCGCCGCGACCCCTTCGACGCCAGCGCGCGCCGGGTCATGCATCGCACCCAGGTGAAGGGCGAGGCCCCGCCGCAAGCGGCGTGACCCTGTTCTCGGTCGATCTGCCGCCGCTGGCGCTGCTCTGGGCGCCGGCGACCCTGGTCGCTTACGTCGTGGCCTGCCTGGCCGGTTTGGCGCGGGGGTTCACGGGCTTCGGCGCGGCGCTGATCCTGGTGCCTGGCCTGAGCTTGGTGATGCCGGCGACCCAGGCGGTCGTGATCCTCTTTCTGCTCGGCTTGTTCAACGCGTTCCAGATGGTGCCGGACGCCATTCGGCGCGCGCGCTGGGCCGACATCGGACCGATGTCGATCGCAGCCGTGGCCGCCATTCCGTTGGGCACGGCGGGAATGATCTGGCTTGATCCGGGTTTGTTGCGACGCTTGATCGGCGGCGTGGTGGTGGCCGTCGCGCTGTTGATGCTGTCCGGTTGGCGCTACTCGGGTCAACGCAGTTTGGCCAAGAACGTCGCCGTCGGCGGCGCCTGCGGGATGATGCAGGGGATGACGGGGATCGGCGGCCCGCCGGTCATCTTCTACCTGCTCTCGTCCGGCGATCGGCCTGTGGCGGAGAACCGCGCCGGGTTCATCGCCCTGTTCGCCGCCATGCAGTTGACCGGCGTTCCCTCTGTCTGGTTCGGCGGGTTGCTGAACTGGGACGCCTTCTGGATCTCCTTGATTCTGGCGCCGGTCTACAGCTTGTCCACCGGCCTCGGCGCCCGATTGTTCGATCCAAGCCGGGAGAAGCTTTACAGACGGGTGACCCTCGGCTTCCTGATGGCGATGGGAGCGGCGGCGCTGCTGCGCTGAGCGGCGCTTCGCCAATAATGCGTTTTTCTTATGTGCTTTATTGACGGAGAGATATTCCTTCCCAAGTCTGATAAGATGACGCCACGTCCGACGGCTTCGCGTCGTATCCGACCCAGAAGGTTTCATGCCTAAGGCGCCTTTACCCGCGAACGAGACCGAGCGGCTCCAAGCCCTCAAACGCTACGACATCCTCGACTCAGACGCCGAAGGCATCTTTGACGAAATCACCGCCGTGGCGGCGGATTTCTTCGACGCTCCGGTCTCTTTGATCTCGCTGCTGGACGAAGACCGCCAGTGGTTCAAGTCCCATCACGGCACGGCGATCGCGCAGACGCCGCGGGACATGGCGATCTGCGGCCATGCGATCCTGGATGAGGACGTGCTGGTCGTCGGCGACGCCACCAAGGACGCCCGAACCGCCGATAATCCCCTGGTGACGGCGGACCCAAGCATCCGTTTCTACGCCGGCGCGCCTCTGGTGACCAATGACGGGTTTCGGCTTGGCACGCTCTGCGTGATTGACGACAAGGCGCGCTCCACCGCCACGCCGCATCAGGTGGAAGTGTTGAAGCGTCTGGCCCGGTTGGTGACCTATGAGCTCGACCTGCGTCTGGCCCATCGCCAGCGCCTGGAGCAGCTGGCGATCATCTCGCACGAGCTGCGCTCTCCGCTGAACGCGATCCTGGGCTTCTCGGACGTGATGCGGGAGGAAGTTTTCGGCCCTCTCGGCAATCCTCGTTATCGCGCCTATGTCGAGGACATCCACCGCAGCGGCCTGCATCTTCTGTCTCTGGTCAATGACCTGCTGGACGTTGGCAAGCTTCAGGCCGGCAAGTTCGAACTGCACGAGGAAACGCTGGATCTGGCTGAGGTGGTGGCGGAGGTCGCCGACCGCGCGCGGCACGACGCGGAGAAGCGCGGCGTCTCGATCCATGCCGAGGTCCCTGCTTCGGTGCGCGTGAACGCTGATCGACGGGCGATGCTGCAGATCCTGACCAATCTTGTGAGCAACGCGGTCAAATTCTCGAATCCGGGCGGCCATGTGACCATCCGGATGATCTTGGCCGGCGACATCGTCCTGGAGGTGATCGACCAGGGGATCGGCGTCGCCCCCGACGAGCTGCCGAAAATCTTCGACAGCTTCACCCAAGGCTCCCATTCCCGCGGCGGCACAGGCCTGGGCCTGAGCATCGTGAAGCATCTCGCCGAACTGCATGGCGGCGTCGCGTCGGCGAACAGCGCGCAGGGGGTCGGCACGGTCGTGACGATCCGGCTGCCGAAGGCGCGGATGGTGCTGGAGTAAACGCCGAAACACCCCTGAGCATCAAATTCTGGGTGGCGCCGGCCAAAGAATGCTATGGGTTGTGGGTGATTGGATTCGCGGATTTCTTGACCGGCCTGACGCCGCGTCGCCCCAAGGCGACGCTGCCGGAGCAGGTCGCGATCCCGACCCCGGACGGACCCATCGAGATTCTGGTCCGCGCCAGCCCGCGCGCGCGGCGCGCGTCATTGCGCGTAGACGCGCGCGAGGGCGGCGTCGTGCTGGTCGTGCCGGCGCGGATGCCCTTCCCGCAAGCGCTTCGCTTCGCGGAGACCCAAGCGCTTTGGATCGCGGCGCGCCAACGGCTGACTCACCGCCGGATCACCATGTCGGCCGGCGCCGTGGTGCCAATTCTCGGCGTTCCGCATCGCGTCGTGCTGGCGCCGACCGGTCGACCGGTCAGCCATGCCGAAGGCGAGATTCGAGTGACCGGGGAACCCGACCACACCGCGCGGCGCGTGCGCGATTATCTGCGCCGTCTCGCCCTATGTGAAATCGCCCCGCGGGCCGAGCGCTTCGCGCATGAAGTCGATCGGTCGATCGGCAAGATCTCGATCCGCGATCCCAAGACGCGCTGGGCCAGTTGCTCATCGACAGGGGATCTGTCCTTTTCCTGGCGGCTGATCCTGGCGCCGGAACCGATCCTGACCTATGTCGTCGCCCACGAGATCGCCCATCGGGTGGAGATGAACCACAGCCCGCGCTTTTGGCGCGTGGTCGAGCGGCTTGGGGTGGACGCGAAGGCGTCTCGCGCCTGGCTGAAAGCGGAAGGTCCGCGGCTCCTGCGTTATGACTGAGCGGCCGGAACGGCCCTCGCGCGTTCTGTTCGCCGTGCTGACCCTGCTGGTCGCCTTTGGCCCGCTCTCAACCGACCTCTATCTGCCGTCTCTGCCTGGGCTGGTCAGCAGCTTTGAGAGCGACGTCGCGACAGTCCAGCTCACGCTCAGCGTCTATCTGTTGGCGTTCGCCGTCGCGCAGCTTCTCTACGGACCGCTCTCCGACAGGTTCGGCCGCCGCCCGGTGGCGCTGGCGGGGATCGCCTTGTTCACCGGCGCGAGCCTGCTCTGCGTGTTCGCGACCAGCATCGAGGCGCTGATCGCCGCCCGCGCGCTGCAGGCGATCGGCGCCTGCGCCGGCCCGGTGCTGGGCCGCGCGATCGTGCGCGACCTGTTCGAGCGCGAGCAGGCGGCGACGATGCTGGCCGGCATGGCCATGGCGATGTCCCTGGCGCCGGCGATCGGCCCCGTGATCGGCGGCTTTCTGGAGGCGCATCTGGGTTGGCGCTCGAATTTTCTGCTGCTCGCCGCGATCGGCCTCGTCGCCTTCGTCTCCATGCTGGTGACTACGCCCGAGAGCAACCGCTTCCGCGATCCCAAGGCTTTGGCGCCGTCGCAGTTGATCGGACGTTATCGCGCGCTGCTCGGGAACCGTCTTTATGTCGGATATGTCATGGTCTGCGGCTGCGGCTATGGCGGGCTGTTCTGCTTCATCTCCGGCTCGGCCCCCACCTTCATGACCGGCTTCGGAGTGAGCGCCCAAGCCTACGGCTTCCTGTTC
>JBMLRS010000713.1:0-2040 GCA_049240905.1 Elsteraceae bacterium | reverse complement strand
GCTCCATGATCTGGTGATACAGCATCCAGTAATCATGGAAACGCGGGTCGGAGTCGGGATTGACCATCTCGAAATCGCGGCCCATGCGCAGACGCAGGCCCAGCCGCTCGATGCGGCGCTCCACCACGTCCGGGCGGCCGATCAGGATCGGGCGGGCGATGCGGTCGTCGACCACGGACTGGACCGCGCGCAGCACGCGCTCATCCTCGCCCTCGCAATAGATCACGCTCTTCTGCTCGGCGCGGGCGCGCTCGAACAGGGGGCGCATCAACTGGCCGGAGCGATAGACGAACTGCGTGAGCCGCTGGCGATAGGCGGCCATGTCCGTGATCGGCCGGGTCGCCACGCCGCTGTCCATCGCCGCCTGCGCCACGGCGGGGGCGAGCTCCACGATCAAACGGGGATCGAACGGCTTCGGAATCAAGAACTCCGGGCCGAAGGTCAGCGGCTGATCGCCATAGGCTTTCGCCACGATCTCCGACGGCTCGGCCATCGCCAGATCGGCGATCGCGCGCACGCAGGCGATCTTCATCGCCTCATTGATCGTCTTGGCGCCCACATCCAGCGCGCCGCGGAAAATGAAGGGGAAGCAGAGGACGTTGTTGACCTGATTCGGGAAGTCCGACCGGCCGGTCGCGATCACCGCGTCGTCCCGAACGGCGCGCACTTGATCGGGCAGGATCTCCGGCGTGGGATTGGCCAGCGCCAGGATCAGCGGCTTCGCGGCCATCTTGGCCACCATCTCCGGCTTTAGCACGCCGGGGGCGGACAGGCCCAGGAACACGTCCGCGCCGTCGATCGCCTCCGACAGGGTGCGCATCGCCGTGGCCGGGGCGTAGCGCTCCTTGCGCGGATCCATCTGCTCGTTGCGGCCCTTCCAGACCACGCCGACGATGTCGGTCGCGATGATGTTCTCGACCGGCAACCCGAGATCGACCAGCAAATCCAGGCAGGCGATCGCCGCCGCGCCCGCGCCGCTGGTGACGAGGCGAACGTCCTTCAGCTCCTTGCCGACCACCCGCAGGCCATTGACGATCGCGGCGGAGACGATGATCGCGGTGCCGTGCTGGTCGTCATGGAAGACCGGGATGTTCATGCGCGCGCGCAGCTTGGCTTCGATCTCGAAGCATTCCGGCGCCTTGATGTCCTCGAGGTTGATGCCGCCGAAGGTCGGCTCCAGGGCCGCCACGATCTCCACGAACTTGTCCGCGTCCAGGCAATCAACCTCGATGTCGAACACGTCGATGCCGGCGAATTTCTTGAAGAGGACGGCCTTGCCCTCCATCACCGGCTTGGACGCCAAGGGGCCGATCGCGCCCAGACCCAGAACGGCGGTGCCGTTGGTGATGACCGCGACCAGATTGCCGCGCGCCGTGAGGTTAGCCGCTTCGTTGGGATCTGCGACGATCGCCTCGCAGGCCGCCGCCACGCCCGGCGTGTAAGCGAGGGCCAGATCGCGCTGAGTGGCGAGAGGCTTGGTGGCGACGACGGCTATTTTGCCCGGGGGATCCTGCCGATGATATTGAAGGGCAGCCTCGCGCACGTCGTCAGCCATCAGCGGCGTCCATCTCTGTGAATGTCGCGCGCGCTCAGGACGCGCGTCCTAGATATCTTCGATACCGTACTGATTGATGAGTGGTGCGGTCGAGAAGACTCGAACTTCCACGGGATCACTCCCACAGCGACCTCAACGCTGCGCGTCTACCAATTCCGCCACGACCGCACTAACTCAAAACCCGCCCGGCGCTATCGGCGCTGTGTGGGCGTCGCGGGGGCATAGCAAATCGCGTAACGTCGAACAAGGTTAATAGGACAGCGACATGGAATGGCGGGTCGATAAAAATTTCGTGGACTACAAGACCGCGGTCGCGGACATGGAGGCGCGGGCCGACGCGATCCGCGCCGGAACGGCCGACGAGAGGGTCTGGCTGCTCGAGCATCCGCCGCTCTACACCGCCGGAACCAGCGCCCAGGCCGGCGATCTGCTGGCTCCGAACCGCTTCCCGGTCCACGCCACCGGCCGCGGCGGGCAATACACCT
>JBMLRS010000712.1:0-2672 GCA_049240905.1 Elsteraceae bacterium | reverse complement strand
AGGGGTCAGAGTGAGAAAACACCCTGGCCATCCGCGCTTCCGAATGGCCGGTTGAGGCACCGGGCCGATTGACCCCTCATGCCGCCAAGCGGAACCTGCGCCTACGCCCGTCGCTTCTTCATTCGATCGGTTCATCGACGCCGCGTCTAAGTTGCAGCCGCACCATTTCTCTACGCCTATCGCTAGCGGCGTAGCCGTCCGCCGGCCGCCTCTATCAACTTCGCCACTTCGGTTTGGCCTTTAGCGCGGGCGTGGGCCAACGGGGTGACGCCTTGCTTATCCGCGAGGTTGGGATCGGCCTTGGCCTCGAGGATCAGCCTGGCCGCCTCGATATGGCGCGGCCCTCCGTCCCCGAGCAGCACGATCTCAAGCAGGCAGGTCCAGCCCAGATTATTGACGTGATCGACGTCGATGCCCGTGGTGAGCAGCAGCTTGATGGTGTCCAGATGGGCGCGCTCGCAGGCCGGGATCAACGCGTTGCCGCCATATCGATTGCGGATCGTCAGGTCCGGCCCTGCCGGGATCATGTCGCGAATGATTTCCGTGCGGCCTCGGGCGCCGGCCAGAAGCCAGGGCGTGTCAAGATTGGAAGCCTGAACGTTGACGCTGGCGCCGGCGGCGATGAGCAGCCGGGCGGCGGCCACCTGATTCTGGTCGACCGCGAGCAGCAGAGCGGTGCGCCCCTGAGCGTCTTGCGCATCCAAGGGCGAGGCTCCGGCCCGGACCAGTTGCGCCACGCGGTCCCAGTCGCCAGACGAGGCGGCTGCGATCACTTCCATGCCTGACTCCGACGTCAAATGCTGCGCGCCTTTCACAGAAGCAAGGTCGAAAAGACTGACCGCCGCAAACCAGAGCGCGGTGAAAAAAACGCGCTGCGATCTCCGTCCGAACCCCCACATTTCAAGGCCTCACAGCGCGATGTTGATAAGGAAAGGAGGGCGGAGACATAGTCACGTCGTTATGAATAGCTCAAAAAGCTTTGTCGAGGCGTCGGGTCCGATCGTCCGGTCTCATGCTAACCGCAGGCGCCCCAGATTAACCTTCTCCGCCATCAGCGCCGTGAATCCCCTCAAAGCAGCTCGCCCAGCGGATTGTTCAGTTTATCTTGGGCGCCCGCCTTTTCCCGCCTATGTGAAGCCATGCCCGAATTCCCCGCCCCCAAAAAAATTCCGGTGATCTTCGTCGATGGCGACGCCTGCCCGGTGCGGGAGGAAGTCTATCGGGTCGCTGCACGCACCGGGTTGGAGGTGCGCGTCGTGGCGAACGGGTCGCGGCCGATCCGGCCGCCGGGGTTGCCGAACGTGTCGATGGTGATCGTGAGCGACGGGATGGACGCGGCGGACGACTGGATCGCCGATCAGATCGGCGCGAACGACATCTGCGTCACCGGCGACATTCCGCTCGCATCGCGCTGCCTGGCCAAGGGCGCCCTGGTGCTGGGCCATACCGGCAAGCAGTTCACGCAAGACAACATCGGCGCCGCGCTTGCGGGCCGGGAGCTCAGTCGGCATCTGCGCGAGTTGGGCTTGAGCCAGGGCGGCGGGAAGCCGATGGACAAGGCCGACCGATCGCAATTCCTCAACCTGTTGGACGCGCTGGTCGTCAAGGCCAAGCGCGCGGCGGCGCGCGCCTGATTCTCGCGGACGCGGGGGGCGACGCGCCAAGCCGCCGTTCCCGCCCGCCGCGCATCTCCGTAAGCTCAAAACCAGGACGCATAGGCTCTTGAAGTCCCCGGTCGAGCTTGGGTTGAAGTGCAATATTTGGTCCGCACTCCCCAGATTGGCGTTCTTGCGAGAAAGTGCAAGTATTTCTCGGGCGGAATCACCCGCTGGAGAAAAGCCATGTCAATCCATGATGAGCAAGGAACTATCCGTCGTTACATTCAATCCACTTTGGATTGGGCCTATGAACGCCAATTAAGCGCGGAAATAGATAGCGATTTCCGCGCCTTCGACAGGGCGCAGAGGTCGCTGGACGGCGGGTATAGAGAGAACTTCAATCCAGCTTTTGACTATCGATATAATCGCCTCGACTGGTCAAACGCGGTGTATCTGCATTTTGTTGATGAAAATGGCCGCATCGTCGGCCAAGTCGCGGCGAAGCTGCTGCCGGAAATGAGCTCTCTCTATGAGATTTACGAGAGCGAGCGCTTCTGGTTCTGCAATCGGCGTCCGCCCGGCGATCCGATCGTGGAGATGCTGTCGGACGGCACGAAGCAACTGACCGGCCTGATGTCCACAAGCGGATCGCTGTGGGTCGCGCGCGATTGGCGCAAAACCGGGCTTTCCCGCCGTCTCGCCATGATGGCGCGGGCCATGATGATGAAGAACTTCCCGGTCGTCCGGCACACGACGATGGTGAAGCAGGCGCTTTATGAGGCGGGCATGGCGCAGACCTACCAGCATACGCATGCCGAGTTGAGCCTGCGGCTCACCAATTTCGGCTATGACATGCATACCTTGTGGACGGAGCGCGAGCAGGCGCTGGAGCTGTTCAGCCGGGTTGAGGTTCGGGCGCCCGCCGCCCTGGCCGCCTGATCAACCGCGCGCGGGAGCGAAGGGGATTTCTTTCTTCATTTCCAGCGGTAAGAGGAACGCGCTGGATCACCCTTCGCTCCAGTACGCCGTGACGATCAGATTGAAGTGTTTCGATTGGATCGGGACCATCACGCG
>JBMLRS010000711.1:1625-5992 GCA_049240905.1 Elsteraceae bacterium | reverse complement strand
CGCGCGCGCGCTCGACAACGTCACCGTGATTCCCTTCGGCGTGGATGTGGTTCCCCTCGTCGAGGCGCTCAGCAGCCTCGCGGCCGTCGCGCTCACGAACCAGCAACTGATCCGGGCCCAACGCGAACTGTTCGACGCCTTCATCGCCCTGATGTCGGAGGCGATCGACGCCAAGTCCGCCTACACCGGCGGCCATTGCCAGCGGGTTCCGGAACTGACCGAGATGCTGGCGGCGGCGGCCTGCGCGGAAACCGAGGGCCCGTTCGCCGATTTCCAACTCACCGACAAGCAGTGGTACGAGCTGCGAGTCGCCGGCCAGCTGCATGACGTCGGCAAGGTGGTGACGCCCGTCCACATCATGGACAAGGCGACCAAGCTCGAGAAAATCTCCGACCGGATCGTCGAGGTGAAGGCGCGCTTCGAGATCCTGAAGCGGGACGCGGAAATCGAATACTGGAAGAACGCGAATAGCCCCGGCGCCGAGGCGGCGCTTCAGGCGGATCTGCGGCAGCTGGACGAGGAGTACGCCTTCATCGCGGAGTGCAACGTCGGCGGCGAATTCATGGCCGACGAGAAGATCGACCGGATCAAGCAGATCGCTCAGCGCCGCTTGATGATGGGCGGGGTGCTGCAACCCCTCCTGTCGGAAGATGAAGTGATGAACCTGTCGATCCGGCGCGGCACCTTGAACGATGATGACCGCTGGATCATCAACAAGCACATCAACGACACGCAGGCGATGCTGAAGCGTCTGCCCTTCCCGCCCCATCTTGCGAATGTTCCGGAAATCGCCGGGAACCATCACGAGAAGATGGACGGCACCGGCTATCCGAACAAACTGCGTAAGGAAGACATGTCGCTGACGTCGCGCATGATGGGCATCGCCGACATCTTCGAAGCGCTTACGGCGGCTGATCGGCCTTACAAGAAGCCCAAGACCTTGTCCGAATCGATCAAGATCATGAGCTTCATGCGCAAGGATCAGCACATCGATCCGGAGCTTTTCGAGCTGTTCCTGCGGTCTGGCGTCTACAAACAATACGCCGATCGATTCCTGCTGGAAGAGCAGATCGACGATGTGAACATAGAGCCGTATCTGCTTGATTCAAAAGGGCTGGTTCATCGGGCGGACGCGGCGACCCCGCACCGCGCGGCCGAGTGAGGCGTCAGGCGTTGTTCTGCCCGAGCACGCCATGCGCCTCGCGTAGATAGTCTTCAACTTCCTCCTGCATCGCTGGATCGAACGCGAGATGGACCATGTCGGGATCGGCCTTCACGATCCAGGCGTTCAGCTCCAGCTCCGGCGAGAGGGTCACGAGAACCTGATCGCCCGCCGCCAAGTGATCGACTCCGCAGGCCACGATCCCAGCCCCAGTCGCCGATATGTCGCGGGTCGGAAACTCGATCGTGTATCCCTTATGGAAGATTTCGACCGTTGAGGAGACGGTGAAACGGCGCGCTCTCCGCCGGTTGTCGTTGTTCATGGAACGGTGCCTTACGCTGACGAATGTCAGCGGCATCATTGCGCAGCGCACCCCGTTGAACAAGCCAGACAAACGACCAAAACCGCATACGCGCCCGTTGACGCGAAAATCAAGACGGTTTGGCCCGCCCGCGATATGATGACGGCGTCCTCCGCGCGTTGGACCGGGAGTTGCTTGTTCCGCTCCGACGCCGCGCCACAAGCTGATGGAACTTCTGTGACCCCGATCGCCCTGACCCGTGACACGATCCGAGAAGGCCGCCTCGCCAAGCTCATGGCCGCCCATGACAATTCCATCGTGATGCTGACCGAGGAGGAACTCGCCGCGTCCCGCCAACGGGCGATGGAGCGCCATGGCGGCGGCGATCTCTGGCTGTTTGGCTACGGCTCGTTGATCTGGAATCCGGCGTTTGAGTTCTCCGAGCGCCGCGTCGGGGCGATAAATGGTCGGCATCGCCGATTCTGCCTGTGGACATGGCTTGGCCGCGGATCGCGGGATTGTCCGGGCCTGATGCTCGCCCTGGAGGCGGGTGGACGTTGCACTGGCGTCGCCTATCGCATACCGGCTTCGCAGATCGAGAGCGAACTCGACGTCGTGTGGCGTCGGGAGATGCTCACGGCCGCCTATCGTCCGATCTGGGTGAGAGTGATGACCGACGAAGGCGTCGTCCCCGCCCTGACCTTCGCGATCAATCGGCAGCATGAGCGCTACGCCGGCAAGCTGTCGATCGACCATGTCGCGGAGCGGCTCGCCGCCGCCTGCGGGCCGTTGGGAAGTGGGGCTGAATACTTGTTCAACACCCACCGCCACTTGGTCGAGCTAGGATTGCGGTGCCGTTATCTGGATCAGCTCACGGAGCTGGTGCGAGCCCGACAAACGGCGGCCTAAACCGCCTCTCCAATCGACGGGGCAAGCTAGAACAAGATCGGCTTACGTCGAAGCCGATCTTGTTCAGAACTTCATGAGAATCGATGCGTTTTCAGTTCTTCGCGATTCAGACAGAGTTGAAAGCACGCTAGTTGGAGAACATCCGATCGACGTCTTTCTGCGAGATCGCCTCGCCCTCCAGCTGCGGACCATTCAAAAGATGAGCGTCCGGACGAGTGTCGATCGCTTCAGTGGCGGCGGGAGTCGTGCCCGCGAACGCATCCCGCCCCCAGATCTCGACCATCGAATTGATGCGGGTCTCCAGGTAGCGAAGAACATTCACGACCTTGGTGATGCGTTGGCCGGTGATGTCCTGGAAACTGCAGGCGAGCAGCAGATCCATCGATATTGTCGACAGTTCTTCCTTCATCGCCTCGCCGCCGGGAAGCGCTCCGACCAGTTCGCAAACCTCGCCCAACCGCTCGGCTTTTGTAAGGATCTCGCTGGTGGCTCGTTCGGTCGCGCTGACGATCGCGTCCAGTTCTTCCGTCGCCGACAGGATTCGATTGTCGGTTCGGCTGCCCTGGGGTTTCATCGCGGCGATTTCACGCTTCGCCTGCTGGATCATCCCGGACATTTCCTGCAACTCACGCCGCAGCACGTCCACAGTGCTGTCTCGCGCGGAGGACAAGGAGCTTCTGAGAAGATCGCTGAGCACCGCGATCTCCCCTCGTAATCCTCGCAACTCTTCTGCGAGCGGGCCCTCCGGCGCAGGAGCGGGGGCGGTCGCCAAGCTAGTTGATCCCGACGGCGGCGAGCTTCTGTTTCAGAATCTCGGCGTTAAAGGGCTTCACGATATAGTTGCTGACGCCAGCCTGCTTGGCGGCGACCACGTTCTCGGTCTTGCTTTCCGCGGTCACCATGATGAACGGCAAAGCCTTCAAACGGGCGTCGGCGCGAACGGCCTTCAACAGGTCCAGGCCCGTCATCGGCTCCATGTTCCAATCCGAAATGACCAACCCGAAATCCTTATCCCGCAGCTTCGCCAGCGCCTGCTCGCCGTCGGCGGCCTCGTCCACGTCCGTGAAGCCAAGCTGCTGAAGGAGATTGCGAATAATCCGGCGCATCGTGGCATAGTCGTCGACGACCAGGACGGAGAGAGTTTTCGACATCTTTATTTCCTTGAAACGACTGATCTGGCGCCCACCGGCGGCGCCGGCTTGACTATCAACCGAATCAACGCATCGCCGAAGCGCCGACTCGGTCTGTTGACGCCGTTATGTAGCAGACTTTGAAAGATGCTTTCAAATCGGACGTTACGAACTTCCGCAAATTAAACCGTTTAGACGAAATAGCGCAGGAATCAAGGAGCCTTGACTATGACTCAGCCGACTTATTTTCCACCGCCCGGCGACGCTTGGGAGCGGGTGGACCCGGCCTCGGTGGGGCTGGATGCAAGCCAATTGCAGGCTGCAGCGGCTTTCGCCTGCGCGCATGAAACCAATTGGTCGCGCGACATCGGGGCGATGCTCGACGGCGGCTATTTCGAGCGCGCGCCTTGGAACGAGGCGCTCGGCCCCACGGCCACGCGCGGCGGCCCAAGCGGCTTGATCCTTCGCGGCGGGCGAATCGTCGCCGAATGGGGCGACACAGCCCGTCCGGACATGACCTTCAGCGTCGCGAAAAGTTATCTTTCAATTTGCGCGGGCTTGGCGCAGGGCGCGGGATTGCTGCCGGACTTCGAGCAACCCGTGGCCGATCTCGTTCAGGACGGTGGCTTTGAGCCGCCGCACAACAGCCGAATCTTGTGGCGCCATCTGTTGCAGCAGACGTCTGAATGGGAAGGCGTGATGTGGGACAAGCCCGATCTGGTGGACCGCAATCGGGATCTGGCGACGGAAGGCAAACCCGGCGCAAAGCAAAAGGGCGAGCATCGCGATCTGCTGCCGCCCGGCGAGTATTGGGAATACAATGACGTTCGAGTGAACCGGCTGTCCCTCGCGCTGATGCGGGTTT
>JBMLRS010000711.1:0-1615 GCA_049240905.1 Elsteraceae bacterium | reverse complement strand
GGAGCTGGCACGGCTATCGGAACAGTTGGGTGGAGCTCGACGGCGAACGGATGCAGTCGGTCCCCGGCGGCGCGCATTGGGGCGGCGGCCTTTTCATCTCCAGCCGCGATCACGCGCGCGTCGCGTTGCTGATGGCCCGAGGCGGGGTCTGGAATGGTCAGCGTCTGCTGCCGGAATCCTATTTCAAGGCGGCGCTGACGCCCTGCCCGATCATGCCGACCTATGGCTTTTGCTGGTGGCTCAACACCGGACGCGCCTTCTATCCCGCCGCGCCCGAAACCAGCTATTTCGGGGTCGGCGCCGGCTCCAGCATCCTCTGGATCGACCCGGCGCTGGATCTGGTCGCGGTCGTGCGCTGGATCGGCAAGGACGACGTGAACGGGTTCATCGCCGAAACCCTTAAAGCCCTTGATGTCGACTGAGGAGACGTCCGCCCGCCCTCTCTCGCTCCTCTTCGCTTACTGGGGGAGGCGCGGCGCGGGCCCGACCTTGACGGAGGCGATGGTCCGCGCCGCGCTGGACGACCCGACCCTGACCGTAAGCCTGAGTTTCGCCCGACAGGGCGAACGGGCGGCGGCGCTTTCCGAGCTGACCCCGGATCCACTGGCGATCGACAGCTTCGACAACGCGCTCGGCGCGCTGGCGGCGACGTTTCGCCTGCCCGCTCTGCGCGCCAGACTGGCGCGGGAGATAAAGGCCAGGCGGATCGACTGGGTGATCACGGTGATGCCGCATGTCTGGGGTCGGCTGCTGGCGTCCGCCACCCACATGGCCGGCGCGCGCTACGCCGTGATCGTTCACGACGCCCAGCCCCACCCGGGGGAGGAGTCCTGGCTGCTGGACCGCCTGGCGACGGCGGAAATCAAGGCGGCGGATCGAATCATCGCCTGCAGCGGGCATGTCGCCCGCGCGCTCTCGGCGCGTCATGGGACCCTGCCGATGGCGACGCTGTTTCACCCCCCGTTCGACTTCGGCGCGACCTCGCCCCTGGCGCCCCGAACCGCGCCGAGACGACCCGTGCGCTTGCTCTTCTTTGGTCGGATCTTGCCTTACAAAGGCCTGCCCTTGCTGCTCGACGCCCACCGCCTGCTCAGGCGTTCAGGGCTGGATTGCACGCTGTCGATCGTGGGCGACGGCGCAACCGACGATCTGGCGCTCGACGCCCCAGGCGTGACTCTCGACAATCGTTGGATCGCGGAGCAGGAGATCCCCGGCATCCTCGCCGAGGCGGACATTCTGGTGGCGCCCTATCTGGAGGCGAGTCAGTCGGGCGTCATCGCCGCCGCGCTCGCCGCTGGCCTGCCAGTGGTCGCCACGCCTGTCGGGGGCTTGATCGAGCAGGTCGCGCCCGGAGAAACCGGCCTGATCGCCGACGCCGTCACTCCGCAAGCGCTGGCCGACGCCATTCGCGCGCTGGCCCAACCGGAAGTCTACGCCAGATGTTCCGCCGGGTCGCTGGCGCAGGCCCGCGCAGCCGGTTGGCCCGCTTTCGTCAGAGGTCTGACCGCCGCCTTGACCGCGGACTACTAGCGCGTTTTCAGCTCAGTCTGAATCGCGCAAAGCCGAAAACGCGCTGTTTTTCATAATGGTATGAGCAAGATCCGCTTCAAGGTAA
>JBMLRS010000710.1:0-4299 GCA_049240905.1 Elsteraceae bacterium | reverse complement strand
GATCTAGAGCCGAAGCGCCATGCGGACCGCCTGTTCGACCTCGCGCCAGCTCTCCAGCCCAACCAGACCCTCGCCGCGCCCTGAAATCGGGCCGGGTCCGTGGAACCAGATCGGCGTCGCGCCAGGGGGAAATGCCGGGTGGGTCAGCACCTCCGGCAGATCGTCGATGAAGACGTCGCAGCCGAGCGCGGCGATGCGCGCCACCTTCTCGTCCCGCGTCTCCAGAAAGTGAACATCCTCCAAGGCGAGCCCGAAGCTCAGCAGGCCGTTCGCCTTCAGCCAATCGCGCGCCGCCTCCCAAAGATCGACCCCATGCTCATCGAAATGACCGCGTCTGGTCTTGTGGCTGACGATCTTCACCTGGACGCCCATCGCCATGAACCGCCTCAGCGCTTCGACCGCGCCAGGATAGGGCGTGGCCCGCGGCAGAAAGCGGCCATAGACCTGTCCCTGCAACCGCATCCAGGCCTGCTCCCCGCCTGAGCTGTTGAGAAGATGATCCTTCACCGCGCGTTTCGAGCCATCGATCAGGAGCCTTGGCGCGAGGCCCAGCTCCACGGCGATCGGGCCGAAAACTTGGCTGTAGTCGCAAAGCGTGTTGTCGAGATCGACGCCGATCAGGCGCGCGCGCGGCTCAGCGCCGACGGGTGAAGGAGCCATAAACCAGTTCGCGCCCGAACAGCGCGCCGAACTTCGGCAAATCCCTGACTTCGTCGCCGTCCAGCGTCGGCCTGCGCCACGCCGCGAGCGCTTCGGCGTAAGCCGCGCTGATCGCCGGATCGGTCGGAGCCAGCGCGTCGACCAGGGCGGCCAGCGCCCGCTCGATCGCGGATCCTCCCGCTTCGCTTCGCGCGCCATACCAAGCGGAGACCGCCGAATGCAGCTCGCGGCATTTGGCGTCGATCCGTTGGTTCTCCCCAGGATCGCGCGCGGGGGAGACGACGCGCCAATCCATGAAATTGTGGAGGTTTGCGCGGTAGCTCGACAGCGCGACGTCGTTCAAGCGGCGCGCAGGTCCGACGCCGGCCTTGAACCAACGCCAATCAGCGCTGAAACGCGGCGAGAACGACAACGACTCCATGTCAGGGCCGATGCTGTCGATCACCTCCTCCAGCGGCAGGACGACGGGAAGGAAGACCCGGTTCTGCAGCATGTCGCGCACCCAGTCGTGATGGGAGCGAGTCATCGACGACATGGTCGACAGATGCTTGCCGAACACGCTGACCAGATATTCGGTCTGGGCCTGGAAGCCGATCTCGCCCTTCTGATCAAGCAGCCGCTGCGCCATCGCGTAGCGCGCGACGTTGGCGGCGAGTCCGGTATGGGGCACGAGGGTCACGACCAGAACCCCGCCGGGCGTCACCAGCTTGGCGAGCTTGCCAAGCAGGGCCAGCTCGTTCGGAGGGCTGCCCAGCCAGTTCTCGCACAGCACGATGTCATAGCTGCGCTGCGCCCTGAAGGTCTCGAACTGCTCGACGATCAGGTTCGGCGTGGTGTGCGGTCGATCAAAGCCGGCGTACGCGGCCTGAATGTCCCGAACCCCGGTCGGATTGGGCTCCACCAGATCATAGAGGGCCGGCCCGAGACTGGCGACGTAGAGGCTGTTCTGGCCAGACCCCGCCGCCACCTCCAGCACCGCCACGCCCTTGAAGGCGGCGGGCGGCAGGCCGAGCGAGCGATAAAGGAAGTCGCGCCGATCCAGATGGGCGTCCAGATCGCTCAGATCATAACGAACCGGCGAAATGCCATGCTCTTTGTAATAGTCGAGATGGCCGGTCGCAGGCGCGTAGGTCTCCTCCGTCATCGCTCGCGTCGCCGCTCAGCGCTTGATCGGATAGAAGGCCGCGGGAGTCATCAGATTGTTCTCCTGCTTCAGCAGGTAGCCCGCCTCCGCGCTCTTGGCGAGATAGTTCTGCCATTCCGGGTCGGCCATCATCTTCGCGCGCTTGGCGGCGCGATCCGCTGCGTCCTCATACACCCAGATATGGACGTAGGTGTTGATCTTGCCGGACTCGGTGATCAGGTAGGCCAGCGGCTCACCGAGATGCCGACGCTGCGCCGCCATCCCATATTGCTCGTAGAGCGCCAAATGCTTGGCCAGGGTTCCGGGACGGACTTCATAGGTGCGATGATCGAGCAGCATGTGACTTCTCCTTGGCGGGCTGGAGCCGCGCGACCGCCGCGCGGTCCATGAAAACCGGCTCTCCGGCGACGAAAGTGGCGACGACGCGGGGCTGACCGGGAATCTGGTCGTCGACCAGAATGAAGTCCGCGCGCATTCCAGGCGCGAGCGCGCCGCGATCGCGCAGACCTGTCGCAACCGCCGGGTTGGTCGATATCAGCGCCCAGGCCTCCTCAAGCGGCGCGACGCCGTCGTGAGCGAGACGGAACGCCGCCTGGATCAAGGTCGGGTAGTAATAGTCGGAAGCCAAAACCGTGCAGATCCGCCGACCAACCATTTCCGAGGCGGAGACGCCGCTCAGATGGCTGCCGCCGCGCACGACGTTCGGCGCGCCCATAACGATCGGATCGCCGGCGTGATGCGCCGCGTCGAACGTCTCACGCGTCAGCGGAAACTCAGCGACCGCGCACCCCATCGCGCGGAAAGCCGCCCGCGTCGCCGGGCTGTCGTCGTCGTGGCTGGCCATCGGGACGCCAGCCGCCTTGGCCCTGGACGCCAGCCGCTCGATGGCGCCCGGAACCTCGTCTCGCCGCGCCCAGACGGACGTCAAAAGCGCCGCGAAGGCGTCCGCGTCCAACCCCGACCTTTCCGCGTAGCGCTGCATGTGCTTCGGTGAATCAAGCCGCTGCATCATCGGCGGGGTATGATCGTTGAACGCCAGAAAATCGATTTCGCCGCCATCGATCCAGCGAAGGATCTCGGGCTCGGCCGCGAGATTGAAGGTCTCCCATCGCAGATGCAGCCGCGCGTCGGCGCTGAGTTGCGGCCGCAAGCGGTCCAAAGCCTTGACCAAGGCGCGCGCGTTTTCCGCGCCGCGCAGCCCCGGTTCGAAAGACCACGTCACTGCATGGAACGCCGTCGTGACGCCGTTGGCGATCAATTGCCGGTCCGTGTCGCGCAAGGCGAGGTCCAGATCGAATTGAACTCCAGGACGCGGCATGATTTGGCGTTCGAAGGCGTCGCCATGGATGTCGACCACGCCGGGCAGCACCAGCAAGCCCGTCGCGTCCCAGGCCTGGCCCGGATGATCGCCCGGCTCCACCGAGGCGATCGCGCCTTCAGCGACCGCCAGCGTCCCGTCGGCCGACCAGCCATCCTTCAGGAGGACTCGTCCCCCTCTCACATTGTGGCGGGTCATCGGCGTCAAGTTTCCCGATTGAGCGATTGGCCGCGGCGACGCTTCGCCGACCGCCTACCTGAAGAACTTCAAGCTATATAGAACGCTGACGAGAGGCGTTGCAACCACGCCTCGGAGGCAGATCCCCGCGACCCAACGAGGCAGAATGACCCTTCATCGCGTCCAGATCCTTGATTGCCATGTCGGCGGCGAACCCGTGCGGGTCATCGTCGGCGGCGGCCCGGACCTCGCCTCCGGCCCCTTGCTCGCCCGACAGGCGCGCTTCAAGACGACCGCCGGCCATTTCCGGAGAACCCTGACCAGCGAACCGCGCGGCTCAAGCCTGCTGAACTGCGCGATGCTTTGCGCGCCGCATGATCCGACCTGCCAGATCGGCGCGCTGTTCTTCGACGCCGATGGTCAGGCCGCGCATCCCGGCCACGGCGCGATCGGTCTGATCGCGGCGCTGGCCCACCGCGGGGACGTCAAGCCTGGGCGCCATCGAATCGACACGCCCGGCGGCGTCGTCGAAACCACCCTGGAGGCGGGCGGCGCCGTCACCTTCCACGACGAGCCGGCCCGGCGGCGTCTGAAGGACGTCCTGGTCGATGTTCCCGGCCTTGGTTCGATCCAGGCGGATCTCGCCTGGGGCGGGGAATGGGTGTTCCTAACCGAGAGTCGCCCCGGCCCTTTGGCCTACGCCCATCTCGACTCCCTGAGACGGGACGCTGCGGCGATCCGGGCGGCGCTGATCGACCAGGGCGTCCCCGAGGCGGACGGCGCGCAGATCGCCCTGCTCAGCCCGGCGCCCGGGGTCGAGCGCCGATGCCTCTCGGTCCGCGCGAACGGCGACTTCGCGCGATCGCCCGGCGTCGCCTGCGCCAGCGCCCAGATCGCTCGCCTGGCGGCGGACGGCGCCCTTGCCGAGAGTGAGAGTTGGCGGCTGCAGAGCTTGGTCGGCGGGCTGTTCGAGCTCAGCTATCGGGTCGACGGGGAAAAG
>JBMLRS010000709.1:0-4075 GCA_049240905.1 Elsteraceae bacterium | reverse complement strand
TACGCCAAGCATCCCGCCTACGACATGGTGGTGCAAGGCATGGGCGGCATCATGAGCGTGACCGGGCATAAAGGCATGCCGACGACGCGCGTGGGCATGTCGATCGGCGACATCGGCGCCGGCCTCTACACCGCAATCGCGGTGAACGCGGCCCTGTTCCATCGCGCGCAGACCGGGGAGACCACCAAGGTCGACATCGGCATGCTGGATTGCCAGATCGCGCTGCTTGAGAACGCGGTGATGCGCTACACCACGAGCGGCGAGATTCCGGGCCCGGTCGGGGCGCGCCACCCGACCATCACGCCCTTCGCCGCCTTCAAGACCAAGGATGGCGAGTTGATCATCGCCGCCGGCAACGACAGCCTGTTCCTGAAGCTGGCCGACGCGCTGGAGCGGCCGGAGTGGAAGACCAATCCCGCCTTTGGCTCGAACCAGAAGCGCCTGGAGAATTACGGCGTGCTGGAGCCGCTGTTGAACGGCGTGCTGTCCGGCAAGACCACCAAGGAATGGATCGCCATTCTGGAGGCCGCCGGCATTCCCTGCGGTCCGGTCAACGACATCGCCGGCGCTCTGTCTCATCCGCAGGTCAGCGCCCGCAATATGATCGTGACGGTCGAAGACCCGACGATCGGGCCAGTGAAGCTGGCCGGCAATCCCTTGAAGATGAGCGCCTTCGAAGACCCCGAAACCCGCCCGCCGGCGCCGGACCTGGACGGCGACCGCGCCGCCATCCTGCGCGAGCTGGGCCTCTGAACTTATTGAAAAAGAAGGATATAGCACGATGACGACCACCCGCCTCGAGCCGGTGCTTGACTGCCACGCCCTCGCCAAGACCCTGTCTGGCCTCCATCTGATCGACGGCAAGCTGACCCCCGCCGGCGCTGGAAAAACCTTCCCGGTGGTGAACCCGGCCACGGGCCTGGAGATCGGAACCGCCGCTCTCGGCGACGCCGCCGATGTGGACCGCGCGGTCGAAGCCGCCGCTGCCGCCCAGAAGGCCTGGGCCAAGCGCCCGGCGCGCGAGCGCGGCAAGCTGGTGGCTGAATGCGGTCGCGTGCTGAACGAGCACGCCGATGAGATCGGCCGCTTGATCGCGCTGGAGACAGGCAAGGCGCTGCGGACAGAAAGTCGCGTTGAATCAGGCGTCTTGGCCGATGTCTTCACCTTCTACGGCGGGCTCGCGCCGGAGCTGAAGGGCGAAACCGTGCCCTTCGCCCCGAATGTGCTGTCGATGACCATCCGCGAGCCGATCGGCGTGGTCGGCGCGATCATCCCCTGGAACGTGCCGCTGCTGCTGATGGCGCTGAAGATCGCCCCGGCCCTGGTCGCCGGCAACGCCGTCGTCGTGAAGTCCGCCGAAGAAGCCCCGCTGGCGGTGCTGCGGGTCTGCCAGATCGTGAACCAGATCCTGCCGCCGGGCGTCTTCAACATGCTCTCCGGCATGGGCCCGGAATGCGGCGCGCCGCTGGTGACCCATCCGAAGGTCGGCAAGGTCACCTTCACCGGCTCGGTCGAGACCGGCAAGATCGTCTACAAGGCTGCGGCCGACAAGCTGATCCCGGTGACGCTTGAGCTGGGCGGCAAGAGCCCGATGATCATCTGCTCTGACGCCGACCTCGACCGCGCGGTCGACGGCGCGGTGATCGGCATGCGCTTCACCCGCCAGGGCCAGAGCTGCACCGCCGCCAGCCGCATCTTCGTGCATGACAGCCTGCACGACGCCTTCGTCGCCAAACTGAAGGCTAAAGTCGACGCGATGGTGATGGGCGATCCGCTGGACCCGAAGACCGACATCGGCACCATCATCTCCAAGGATCAGTTCGCCAAGGTGAAGCATTACATCGCGCTGGGCGAGGCGACGCCGGGCGCGGTGGCCCTGCGCTGCTCCGCGATGCCCTCGGATCCGGCGATGAAGGCGGGAATGTTCATCCAGCCCGTGGTGTTCACGGGGATCACGAACGACGCGAAGATCGCCCGCGAGGAGATCTTCGGCCCGGTCACCTGCGTGATCCGCTGGACCGACTTCGCCGAAGTGATCGCCCAGGCGAACGACAGCGACTACGGCCTCGCCGCCTCGATCTGGACCAACAACCTGAAGCAGGCGATGGACGCCTGCCATCAGCTTGAGGCCGGCCTCGTGCAGGTGAACCAGAATCTTGTGGTGCAGCCCAACATCTCCTACGGCGGCGTGAAGCAGTCCGGCCTCGGCAAGGAAGCCTCGCTGGAGGCGATGCTGGAGCATTTCACCAACAAGAAGACCGTCATGATCAACATGAGCTGAGGCTAGATGCGGCGTCTCTTGATCTGGACCGCGCGCGTCGTCGGCGCGGTCCTGGCGGTTGGTTTCGCGGCGGGCTTGGTAGGCTGGGCCTACCTGCGAACCGGCCTGCCGCAGACCGAGGGACGCCTCTCCTTTCCCGGGCTCAATCAACCCGTCGACATCCTGCGCGACGCCGACGGCGTTCCTCACATCTTCGCGCAGACGCTGGAGGACGCCAGCTTCGCCCTGGGCTTCGCGCACGCCCAGGACCGCCTGTTCCAGATGGATCTTCAGCGTCGGCTGGCGGCCGGTCGATTGGCCGAGATCGTCGGATCGGTCGCCTTGCCGAGCGACCGTGCGATGCGCACGCTGGGCGTCTACGCCCTGGCCGAGCGCACGGTCGAACAGCTGCCGCCCGACATGAAGCGCCAGCTCGACGCCTACAGCCGCGGCGTGAACGCCTATCTGGAATCCCGCCAAGGCGCGCTCCCCCCGGAGTATTACCTGCTCTGGACCGAGCCCGAGCCCTGGCGCGACGCGGACAGTCTGGTCTGGGGCCGATTGATGGCTTTGACCTTGTCGGGCAACGCGCGCGGCGAAGCGCTGCGCGCCCGCCTGGCGAAACGCCTCACCCCCGCGCAGATGGAGGATCTGTTCGCCGAGGAGCGGACCGGCTCGATCACCCTGCCCGACCCTCCCGACCAAGTGCGCGCGGAGGCCCCAGGGCCTTCGCGCGACGACGCCAACGACCAGCTCTTCGCCGCGTTCCTGGAGGCGTGGCCGGCCTTTCTCGGGCCAAGCACCGCCTCCAACGCATGGGTCCTGGACGGCGCGCGCACGAAAACCGGCAAACCGCTGCTGGCGAACGACCCTCATCTGGGCTTCACCGCGCCCGCGCTCTGGTATCTCGCGCGGATTTCGACGCCGGAGGGGGAGCGAGCGGGGGCCACCGTGCCGGGCCTGCCCTTCCCGATCCTCGGCCATAACGGCAGGCTGGCCTGGGGCCTGACGACCACAAACGCCGACACGCAGGATCTGTTCGTCGAAACCCTGCTGGAGGGCGACCGCTACGCGACCCCCGACGGGCCGGCCCCGCTCGAGATCCGCGAGGAGCGGATCGAGGTCGCCTGGGGCGATCCCGTGACCATCAAGGTGCGCGCCACCCGGCATGGCCCGCTGATCTCCGACGTCGACCCCAACATGGCCGCCGCCGCCGGCCCGGGGACGGCCCTCGCCCTCGCCTCCACCGCCTTGCGCCCGAACGACCGGAGCATGGAGGCGGTCTGGCGCATGGGGATGGCGCGCTCGGCCGCCGAAGCCCGGGAAGCCCTCGCCTACGCCGACGCGCCCATGCAGAACGCCTTCTTCGCAGACGTGGACGGCGGCGCCGGCCTGTTCGCGGCGGCGAGAGTGCCGATTCGCGGAGCCGGCGACGGCTTCATGCCCGCCGACGGCGCGAGCGGCCGCAGCGACTGGCGCAACTGGATTCCCACCGAAATGCTGCCTCAAGGCGCGCCGCCGCCGGGCGGCTATCTGGCGAACGCCAACAACCGTTTGGTCGGGCGCGGTTATCCCTTTTTCATCAGCCGCGACTGGGACGCCTCCTTCCGCGCCGATCGGATCGAGCAGCTCCTCGACGCCGCGACCGACAACGGCGTGGAGAGCCATGTCCGGATCCAGTTGGACCTGTTTTCCGGCGCGGCAGACCGGCTGCTGCCTATCCTTCTCGCCGGGCTCCCGAGAGACCCCAGGACCGACGCCGCGGTGGAGCTTCTGACCCGGTGGGATCGCCGGATGGATCGAAACCGACCGGAG
>JBMLRS010000708.1:0-1899 GCA_049240905.1 Elsteraceae bacterium | reverse complement strand
GGCCTGAACTTCGGCGGCCCCTATGTCGGCCTGTTCGCCAGCCGCGAGAAATACACCCGCCAGATGCCCGGCCGGCTCTGCGGCCAGACCGTCGACGCCGACGGCAAGCGCGGCTGGGTGCTGACCCTGTCGACGCGCGAGCAGCATATCCGCCGCGAGAAGGCCACCAGCAACATCTGCACGAACGCCGGCCTCTGCGCCCTGGCCTTCACCGTGCACATGTCGCTGATGGGCGAGGAAGGCTTCAAGGGCGTGGCATCCATCAACCACGCCCAGGCCTGCCTGACCGCCGATCGCCTCAGCGCGATCAAGGGCGTGTCCCTGGTCAGCGACAGCTTCTTCAACGAATTCACGGTTCGCCTGCCGAAGCCGGCGGCCGAGGTGGTGGAGAAACTCGCGGCGCGCGGCGTCCTGGGCGGCGTGCCGGTCTCCCGGCTCTATCCCGGTCAGGCCGATCTGGCGAATCTGCTGCTGGTGGCGGCGACCGAGACCACGACCCCCGACGACATCGACGCGCTTGCCGGCGCTCTGGCGGAGATTTTGGCGTAATGAACAGCTTCGATCGTTCCGCGGGCCGCTCCGCGGCCCACAGCGCTTCCTCCGGCCCGATCACGGCCGAGGAGCGCACCCTTTCCGGCAACCGCGCGCTGCAGCTCGAAGAGCCGTTGATCTTCGAACAGGGCGCGACCGGCCGTTGCGGCGTCGATCTGCCGCCGGTTCCCGCTCATAAGTCGCGTCTGGGCGGCCTCGCCCGCCAGGGCGAGATCGGGCTGCCCGGCCTGTCGGAGCCGCAGGTGGTGCGCCACTTCACGCGCCTCAGTCAGAAGAATTACGGCATCGATTCGGGCTTCTTCCCGCTCGGCTCCTGCACGATGAAGCATAATCCGCGCCTCAACGAGAAGATGGCCCGGCTGCCAGGATTCAACGACGTGCATCCGCTGCAGCCGCAATCGACCGTGCAGGGCGCGATCGAGCTGATCCACACCCTGGCCCATTGGCTCACCACCATGACC
The DNA here is from genome assembly GCA_049240905.1 of Elsteraceae bacterium. GTDB lineage: Bacteria > Pseudomonadota > Alphaproteobacteria > Elsterales > Elsteraceae > JBMLRS01. The sequence continues at coordinate 886 of JBMLRS010000708.1, read as the reverse complement.
GGCATGCCGGCGGTGGCGATGTCGCCGGCGGCCGGCGCCCATGGCGAGCTCTGCGGCATGCTGACCGTCCGCGCCGCGATCGAGGCGCGCGGCGAGAAGCGCACCCGCGTGCTGGTGCCGGAATCGGCGCATGGCACCAACCCGGCGACGGCGGCGGCCTGCGGCTTCACCGTGGATCCGGTCCCGGCGACCGCCGAAGGCAAGGTCGATCTGGCCGCCTTCAAGGCCAAGCTGGGCCCGGACGTGGCGGCGGTGATGATCACCAACCCGAACACCTGCGGGCTGTTCGAGGGGGATCTGAAGGAGATCGCCGACGCGGTGCATGCGGCCGGCGGCTATCTCTATTGCGACGGCGCGAACTTCAACGCGATCGTCGGCCGGGTGCGGCCCGGCGATCTCGGCGTCGACTGCATGCACATCAACCTGCACAAGACCTTCTCCACTCCGCATGGCGGCGGCGGGCCGGGTTCCGGCCCGGTGGTGCTGTCGGCGGCGCTGGCGAACTATGCGCCCCTGCCTTATGTGACGATGGAGGGCGACAGCTATCGCCTGATCGAGACCAAGGAAGGGGAGGCGGCGCAGGCTTTCGGGCGCCTTAAAGCCTTCCACGGCCAGATGGGCATGTTCGTGCGCGCTTTGGCCTACATGATGAGCCACGGGGCGGACGGGCTGCGTCAGGTGTCCGGCGACGCGGTGCTGAACGCCAATTATGTGCTGGCCTCCTTGAAGGACGTCATGTCCGCGCCGTTCGAAGGGCCCTGCATGCATGAGGCGCTGTTCGACGATCACTTCCTCAAGGACAGCGGGGTCTCAACGCTCGATTTCGCCAAGGCGCTGATCGACGAGGGCTTCCACCCGATGACGGTCTATTTCCCCTTGGTCGTCC
>JBMLRS010000707.1:0-2474 GCA_049240905.1 Elsteraceae bacterium | reverse complement strand
CACCAATCGCCCAGGAGGATACCCATCATGAGAAAACACAAAACACGTATGCTGTTCTTCGCCGGCGTCAGCGCGGTCGCGCTGCTGGTCGGCGCGGGCCGAGCGCAGGCCGATATGGCCGCCGCGACGCGCTGGATCGACGGGGAGTTCGCGCTCTCCACCCTTTCGCGCGAGGACCGGCTGAAGGAGATGGAGTTCTTCATCAAGGCCGCGCAGCCGTTCCGCGGGATGGAGATCAACATCGTCTCCGAGACGATCACGACGCACGAATATGAGTCGCGCACGCTGGCGAAGGCCTTCGAGGAAATCACCGGGATCAAGATCAAGCATGACCTGATCCAGGAAGGCGACGTCGTCGAAAAGCTGCAGACCCAGATGCAGACCGGCCGCAACGTCTATGACGGCTGGATCAACGACAGCGATCTGATCGGCACCCACGGCCGCTATAACCAGACCGTGAATTTGACCGACTGGATGGCCGGCGAAGGCAAGGACGTCACTCTGCCCAGCCTGGACATCGACGACTTCATCGGCAAATCCTTCACCACCTGGACCGACGGCAAGCTCTATCAGCTGCCTGACCAGCAGTTCGCGAACCTCTATTGGTTCCGCTACGACTGGTTCACCGATCCCGCGATCAAGGCCCGCTTCAAGGCGAAGTACGGCTACGATCTGGGCGTCCCGGTCAACTGGTCGGCCTATGAGGACATCGCCGAGTTCTTCACCAACGACGTGAAGGAAATCAACGGCGTGAAGGTCTTCGGCCATATGGATTACGGCAAGAAGGACCCCTCGCTCGGCTGGCGCTTCACCGACGCCTGGCTCTCCATGGCCGGCAACGGCGACAAGGGCATCCCCAACGGCAAGCCCGTGGACGAGTGGGGCATCCGGATGGAAGGCTGCAATCCGAAAGGCTCGCATGTCGCGCGCGGCGGCGACACCAACGGCCCGGCCTCGGTCTACGCGATCGAGAAATATCTGGAATGGCTGAAGAAATACGCTCCGCCCGCCGCCCAGGGCATGACCTTCTCCGAAGCCGGCGCCCTGCCCGCGCAAGGCAACATCGCCCAGCAGATCTTCTGGTACACCGCCTTCACCGCCGACATGGTGAAGCCCGGCCTGCCGGTGGTGAACGCCGACGGCACGCCGAAATGGCGCATGGCCCCGTCGCCCAAGGGCGCCTATTGGAAGGAAGGCATGAAGCTCGGCTATCAGGACGCCGGCTCCGTGACCCTGCTGAAGTCGACTCCGGTGGATCGCCGCAAGGCGGCTTGGCTTTATCTGCAGTTCATCAACGCCAAGACCGTCAGCCTGAAGAAGAGCCATGTCGGCCTCACCTTCACGCGCGAAAGCGACATCTGGGACAAGAGCTTCACGGAGCGCGCGCCCAAGCTGGGCGGGCTGATCGAGTTCTACCGCTCGCCCGCGCGCGTGCAGTGGACCCCGACCGGCAACAACGTGCCTGACTATCCGAGGCTGGCGCAGCTCTGGTGGCAGAACATCGGCGACGCCTCCTCGGGCGCCAAGACGCCGCAGGCGGCGATGGACGCTCTCGCAGACGCCCAGGACGCGGTTCTGGAGCGGCTGGAGCGGGCGAACGTGCAGGGCGCCTGCGGACCGAAGCTGAACCCGAAGACCTCGGCCGAGGATTGGTTCAAGAAGGCTGAAGCCTCCGGCAACGTCGCGCCGCAGCGCAAGCTGGCGAACGAGAAGCCGCAGGGCGTCACCATCGACTACGACACCCTGATCAAGTCCTGGCCGGCGACGCCGCCGAAAAGGGGCGGCTGATCGCTCAAAGACGAGGGCCGGGGAATTTCCCCGGCCCTTTTCTTTTCAGGAACGCGACACCGCGACCGCCCGGACCGCCTTGATCAGGCGTTCCACCTCTTCCTCGGTGTTCAGATAGCTTACCGACGCCCGGACGATCTCGCTGAGGCCGCGTGCGCGCATGTCATGCGGCGTGTAGGGAACGCCGTTTGCGGCGACGGAAATATGATGCTCCGCCGCCAGCCGTTCCTTGACCGCCGATCCGGCGATCCCGGCCACTGCGAACGACACCAGGCCCGACCGCTCCGGGCCGCCGAGATCCTGCAGCGTCACGCCCGGAACCCGGCCAAGGCCGGCGCGCAGATGATCCGCGAGCGGCGCGATCCGCCGCCTGATCCGATCGACCCCCAGTTCCCGCGCCAGAGATAGGGCCGCCCCCAAACCAAGCCACAGCGCGACTGGGGTCTCGCTCGTTTCAAAGCGTCGGGCGTCGGACCGCATGACGCCCGCCTCCCCGCTCCACGGGGCGGACTGCACGTCCAGGAAGGCCGGGGTCAGCTGCGGCAGGAAATCCTGGCGTAGATAGAGCAGCGCCGTGCCGCGGGGCCCTCGAAGGAACTTTCGCCCGGCCCCCTTCAGCATGTCGCAGCCGATCTGCGCCACATCAACCGGCCATTGGCCGAGAACCTGCCCGGCGTCGACGAAAT
>JBMLRS010000706.1:0-7262 GCA_049240905.1 Elsteraceae bacterium | reverse complement strand
CATGTGACCGGCTCGATCCGCCTCGCTCACAGCCGCGACCGCATGGACGAGTACAAGCATGTGGCGGCCATGGCGCGCGCGCAGGGGATCGATTTCGCGCTGCTGAGCCCCGCCGAGATCCAGGCGAAATACCCGTACATCACGCTCGACGACATCCAAGGGGGCCTGTGGGATCCGTTCGACGGCGACATCGACCCCAGCCAACTGACCCAGGCCTTCGCCAAGGGCGCGCGTGACCTGGGAGCCAAGATCGAGCGCTTCACAAAGGTCACCGCGCTGTCTCGCGCGCCGTCCGGCGAGTGGCTGGTGACGACCGACAAGGGGGAAATCACCTGCGAGATCGTCGTGAACGCCGCAGGCTATCGGGCGGGCGAGATCATGGCGATGGTCGGCCAGCATCTGCCGATCGTCGCCATGTCGCATCAGTATCTGGTGACCGAGGCGATCCCGGAGTTGGAGGGCCGCCAGGAGAAGCTGCCGCTGCTGCGCGATCCCGACGTCAGCTATTATCTGCGCCAGGAGCGCGCGGGACTGCTGCTGGGCCCTTATGAATGGAACGCGACGCCGCATTGGCTGGACCGCATTCCCGACGAGTTCGCCAATCAGCTCTATCCCGACGATCTCGACCGGCTTGAGAGCTACATCAACGCCGCGATCGAGCGCGTGCCGATCCTGGGGACGGTCGGCGTGCAGCGGGTGATCAACGGCCCGATTCCCTATTCGCCTGACGGCAATCCCTATATCGGCCCCGCGCATGGCCTGTCGAACTTCTTCCAGGCCTGCTGCTTCAGCTTCGGCATCGCGCAGGCCGGCGGCGCTGGCAAATCGGTCGCGGAATGGATCGTCAATGGGGAGCCGGAATGGGATCTCTGGGGCTTCGATCCACGGCGCTACACCGATTACGCGACCAAGCCCTACGTTGTCGCCAAGGCGATCGAGCTGTATCAGAACGAATACGCGATCGGCTTCCCGGTGGAGGAGCGCCCGGCGGGCCGACCGGCCAAGACCACGCCGCTCTATGACCGTCTCCAAGCCAAAGGCGCCTTCTTCTGCGCGCGCGGCGGCTGGGAGCGGGCGGCCTGGTTTCCGCGCGAAGGCGAGACGGCGAGCCAGAAGCTCAGCTTCCATCGCCAGGAGACCGCCTGGTTCGACGCCGTGGCCGAGGAATGCAAGGCCGTGCGCGAACGGGTCGGGATCATGGATCTGGGCGGCTTCACCAAGATCAAGGTGACGGGGTCTGGCGCCGCCGCCTGGCTGGACGGCTTGATCTGCGGACGGCTGCCCAAGCCCGGTCGGCTGGGCCTGACCTGGGTGTTGAACGAGAAGGGCGGGATCGTCAGCGAATTCACCATCTCCCGCCTGTCCGAGCAGGAGTTCCTGCTGATCAGCGCGGCGGCGGCGGAATGGCATGATCTGGATCTGCTGAATCATCATCTGCCCAAGGACGGCTCGGTCCGGATCGAGCCGGTCAGCGCGCGGATCGGCACGCTGGTGCTGGCGGGGCCCAGGGCCCGCGACGTGCTGGCCCAAGTGACCGACGCCGATCTCAGCAACGCGGCCTTCCCCTGGATGAGCCTGCGCGAGATCGAGATCGGCTACGCCAAGGTCCTGGCGATGCGGGTGAATTATGTCGGGGAGCTGGGCTGGGAGCTGCATGCGCCGAGCGAGCATCTGGTCGCGCTCTATCAGGCGCTCTGGGCGGCGGGGCAGGCGCATGGGATCCGCGATTTCGGCGCCTACGCGATGGATTCCCTGCGGCTGGAGAAATGCTATCGCGGCTGGAAGGGCGACATCACCTATGAATACACGCCGCTGACGGCCTCAATGGAGCGGCTGGTCGCCTTCGACAAACCCGCCTTCATCGGGCGTGACGCGCTGCTGCGCCAGAAGGCGGAGGGGCCGAAGGAGCGGCTGGTTCCGCTGGTGCTGGAGGAGGCGGGCACGGCCGACGCGCCCTATTGCTCGCCCGTGCGCCATGGCGGCGAGATCGTCGGCCTCACCGTGTCGGCGGGCTTTGGTCATACGCTCGGCAAAAGCATCGCGCTCGCCTATGTCCGCGCCGATCTCGCCGTGCTTGGCGCGGCCTTTGAGATCGAGATCCTGGGGGAGGCGCGGCGCGCGACCGTTGGAACCGATCCCCTCTTCGACCCTTCCAACGCGCGACTGCGAGCGTAATTCCCATGAGCAAACAGATTCCGACCCAAGCCCGCGTCGTCATCGTCGGCGGCGGCGTGGTCGGCGCCTCGATCGCCTACCATCTGACCAAGCTCGGCTGGAGCGACGTCGCGCTGCTCGAGCGCAAGCGGCTGACGTCAGGCACCACGTGGCATGCGGCGGGGTTGGTGGGTCAGTTGCGGGCGACCCAGAACCTCACCAAGCTGGCGAAATACACCACCGATCTCTACGCCGGGCTTGAGAAAGAGACGGGGCAGGCCACCGGCTTCCTGCAGCGCGGCAGCATCTCCATCGCCACCCACGCCGAACGGTTCGAGGAGCTGAAGCGCGGCGCCTCCATGGCCAAGATCTTCGGGGTGGAGGTGCATGACGTGACCCCATCCGAGATCCGCCGGAAATGGCCGCTGCTGAATGTGGACGACGTTGTGGGCGGCGTCTTCCTGCCCAATGACGGCCAGATCAACCCGATCGACGTCACCATGGCGCTGATCAAGGGCGCCACCATGCGTGGCGCCAAGGTCTACGAGAACACTGCCGTCCGCTCGATCAAGAAGCGCGACGGCCGCGCGGTCGGCGTGGTCACCGATCAGGGCGAGATCGACGCCGAATATGTCGTGCTGGCCACAGGCATGTGGTCCCGGCATCTGGGGGAGGCGGCAGGCGTCGCCATCCCGCTGCATCCCTGCGAGCATTTCTATATCGTGACCGAGCCGTTTCCCGGCCTCACCTCCGACCTTCCGGTGCTGCGCGATCCGGACAATTGCGCCTATTACAAGGAAGACGCCGGAAAGCTGCTGTTGGGCGCCTTCGAAGGCGGAGCCAAGCCCTGGGACGTGGACCAGATCCCTGAGGATTTCGAGTTCGGCGAGCTGCCGGAGGATTTCGACCATTTCAGCCCGATCCTGGAGGCCGCGCTGAAGCGACTGCCGGCGCTGGAGACGGTCGGCATCCGGAAATTCTTCAATGGCCCGGAAAGCTTCACCCCGGACGTGCGCTACATGCTGGGCGAGGCGCCGGAGCTGAAGCATCTGTTCGTCGCCGCCGGCTTCAATTCGATCGGCATCCAGTCCGCCGGCGGCGCCGGCAAGGTGTTGGCGGAATGGATCGTCGGCGGCCACGCCCCGATGGATCTATGGGACGTCGACATCCGGCGCATGCAGCCGCATCAGACCAAGCCGTCCTACATCAAGCCGCGCGCAGCCGAAGCCCTGGGCCTGCTCTACGCGATGCATTGGCCGCACAAGCAGTATGAGACATCGCGCGACATCCGCCATTCGCCGCTGCATGGACGCATGAAGGCGAACGGCGCCTGCTTCGGCGAGGCGGCGGGGATGGAGCGGCCGAACTGGTTCGCGCCCGACGGCGTCGAGCCGGTCTATGAATACAGCTACAAGCGCCAGAACTGGTTCCCTTACGCCGCCGCGGAAGTGAAGGCGGTGCGCGAGGCGGTCGCCTTGTTCGACATGACCTCCTTCGCCAAATTCCGCGTGTCAGGACCAGGGGCGGAGGCCTCCTTGCAGCGGATCTGCGCCGGAGATGTGGGCGGGCCGGCGGGTAAGATCACCTACACCCAATGGCTGAACGAGCGCGGCGGGATCGAGGCGGATCTGACCGTCACGCGGCTATCTGAAAGCGAGTACATGGTGGTGACGGCCGGGGCGACCGGGCGGCGCGATCTGGGCTGGCTGCGCGATCATCTTTCCGGCGCGGAAGCCGTGGATATCACCGACGAATTGGTGGTCCTCAGCGTGATGGGACCAAACTCGAGGTCCCTGCTCGGCGAGGTTTCCGGCGCGGATCTCTCGAACGCCGCGTTCCCCTTCGCCACGTCGAAGGAAATCGAGATCGCCGGAATTCGCCTGCGCGCCTCCCGCATCACCTATGTCGGCGAGCTGGGGTGGGAGCTTTATGTCCCCGTGGCGGGCGCGGTCGCGGCGTTCGACGCGCTGATGGCGGCCGGTCCGGCCCACGGCCTGAAACTCGCGGGCATGCATGCGATGGACTCCTGCCGTATGGAGAAGGGCTATCGCCATTGGGGCCATGACATCGGCGACGAGGACACGCCGATCGAGGCCGGACTGATGTTCGCGGTGAAGCTGGAGAAGGGCGTGGACTTCATCGGCCGCGCCGCCTTGCTGGCCCAGAAGGGTAAGCCGCAGACCAAGCGCCTGCTGCATTTCAAGCTGAAGGATCCCGAACCGCTGCTCTATCACAATGAGCCGATCTGGCGCGGGGCTCAGTTGGTCGGCCGGGTGACCTCCGGCGCTTACGGCCACAGCCTTGGCGCGGCGATTGCGTTGGGGCTGGTCGAGCATGACGGAGGCGTTGACGCCGGTTATGTCGCGGGCGATTTCGCGATCGAAGTGGCGGGCGTTCGCGTCCCGGCCGTCGCCAGCCTCGCCCCGTTCTATGATCCGAAAAGCCTGCGGGTGAAAGTCTGAGCGCCGGAGGAGAAGAAACCAGCATGAGCGTGATCGCCGATCTCGTCGCCCGCCAGCCCAAGGGCCATTCGCTGCTGCAGCATTTCTATCGCTCGGAGGAGGTGTTCCGCCGCGACGTCGAGCGGGTGTTCATGCGCCATTGGCTGTGCGTCGGCCATGTCAGCATGGCGGCGACGCCCGGCGACTATTTCCTCGCCAATTACGCCGAGGAATCCGTGATCATCATCCGCGGCGAGGACAAGGTTCTGCGCGCCTTCGCCAATGTCTGCCGCCACCGCGGCTCGCATATCTGCCTGAAGCAGGAGGGGCGCGCCTCCGTCCTGGTCTGCCCCTATCACGCCTGGAGCTATAATCTGGACGGCAGCCTGCGCCGCGCGCGCGACATGCCCGCCGGCTTCGACGCGGCGCAATATGGCCTGAAGCCGGTGCATCTGGCCGTGATCGAGGGCCTGATCATGATCAGCTTCGCCGAGCAGCCGCTGGGGCTGGAGAACGCGCGGGAGGCGATCACCGGCGCCTATGGCCCCTATGGCTGGGCCGACGCCAAAGTCGCCTATCGCGAGACCTATCAGATCGAGGCGAACTGGAAACTGGCGGTCGAGAACTATCTCGAATGCTATCACTGCGCCCCGGCGCATCCGGAATACTCCCGCCTGCACGCGCTGGAGCAGCCGCTGCCCAAGATCGAAGCGCTGATCAAGCGCATGGAGGAGACGGAGAAGCGGCTGGGCTTGAACATTCCGCCCTATCTCAGCTGGTGGCCAAACTGCGAGGGCCAGGAGATGGTCCGTTCCTTCCGCTATCCGCTCTATGACGACGTCAAGAGCGGGACGGAGGACGGTTCGCCCGCGGCGCCGCTGATGGGCGCCTTCAAGGATTACGACGGCGGCCTGACCTCCAGCCATTTCGGGCCGGTCAGCTTCCTGGTCGGCTACGCCGATCACGGCGTGATCTACCGCTTCATCCCCAAGACGCCGCAGATCTCGGAGATGGAGATCCTCTGGCTGGTGCGCGGCGACGCCAAGGAGGGCGTGGACTACGACCGCGACAAGCTGACCTGGCTGTGGCGCGTGACCACCGACGCCGACAAGAAGATCACCGAGGACAATCAGAAGGGCGTCAACTCCCGCTATTACGAGCCGGGCCCTTACGCCCCGATGGAAGCCAATCTCCAGGCCTGGATCGGCTGGTATCTGGCGGAGGTGGCGGGTTAGCGCGCCTTCACCGGGCGGTTTCCAAAGCTTTCCTGCGGCACGCCGCGCTGCAGGGACATGTGCGAATGCACGCCGAGCCAGCTTCCGTCCGGCTGGCGCGCGAGGGCGATGGTCGCGCGCCCGGGCCGATCGAACGGCGCGCCGTCGCGGTGGAAGCCGGTGCTGGTCCAGGGCGTGATGACGACGGCCAACGCCCCGTCAGGGCTGGCGAGCACTTCGGTGTTGGCGAGGTCGAAGGCGAAATCCGCCGTGCGCGGCCAAACATTGTCCCATTGCGTCGCGGTCCAGGCGGTCAGGCCGCGCACCAACTCCTGATATGTCCCGAAGATGATGATGTCCGGATGCCAGAAGGCGCGCCCGGCGGCGTAATCGACCTCGCGAACGCAGACGGCGAAGCGGGTCAGCCAATCATGCGCGGCGGCGGTGATCGAAGGATCGGCCATCGGCGTCGCGATGGGGGGCTGCGTTGTCATGCGAATGCTCCTGCCAAAAGGCCGCGATCATCGGCTCTCGGTTTAGGCGATGGCGAGCCGCCGCATCAATGCTCTTCCTGGCGGTGTCCGCTCCCGCCCGGCGCGACTTGGCCTGAGAAGCTTGGTTTTTCTAGGGACGAAAACGAGGTCTGATCGTCTATACAGAGCGGGTGTGAGGGCGACGGCTTGGGAAAAATGGTTTCGATGGACGACGAAGAGTTTCGAGGCGTCACTGTCTTCATCCCGACCTACAATAGACGGGAAGACCTGCGGAAGGCGGCTGAAAGCGCGTTGCAGGAGACGCGCATTCCCTTGCGCGTCCATATCTTCGACAACGCCTCGACTGACGACACGGAGGCCTTCGCAAGAAGTCTGGCCGCCTCCGATCCCCGGGTGCGCTACACGCGGCGAGAGACGAACGTCGGCGCGCGGGAGAATTTCGAGCGCGCCTTCGCCAGCCTGTCCGGCGATTACTTCGTGCCTTTGGCCGACGACGACCTGATCTATCCAGATTTTCTGTTCGAAGCGGTCGAGATCCTGGAGCGGCATGCCGAAGCCTGCGCTGCGGTTTTTCTGGCCGAAGTGCGCAGAACCGATGGAACTCTGGTCGAGATCTATCCGCCGGCGCCCGATCAGATTCGCTACGGTTTCCTGTCGCCACGGCAGCATATGAGCGATTGGCTGACCTACGGCCATTATCACTGGAGCGCGGTGCTCTGGCGCAGGACGGCGCTGGATCTGCTCTCGCCGCCCTATCTCAAGGTCGGGATGCCCAGCGACGTCGACTTTCAGGGACAGTTGTTCTCCCGCGCCCCGGCTTATCTGGTGAAGAAGCCTGGCGGGCTCTACCGGCTGCATGACGCCCAGATCAGCCAGGGCTATGATCAGGCGCAGATTCCCGCCTGGGCCGAGGTGATGAGCCGGCTCACCGCCGACACCACACTGATGAAATCAGCCGC